>DATGLK010000028.1 GCA_035294265.1 Candidatus Binataceae bacterium | reverse complement strand
ACATGCGGCGGTAGATTTCAGCCAAACAGCGGAGGCGATCTTCAATCTGATTCGCGGCTGCGACCCGCAGCCTGGGGCCTATGCGCAACTCGACGGGCGTCGCATCAGGCTGTATGAGCCAATCTTGGATGGCGCGGTGGTTGGGAATGGTCCACCCGGCCGTATCGTGTCGCTGGACCGCGACGGCCTGCGGCTGGCGCTGGCCGATGGGACTATCGTGGTGCGGCGCGTGCGCGTGGAGTCGGTCTCATCCAAAGTTGCGCCCAGCGAACTGCCCCCCGAGCTTGGCTTGGCCGTGGGCCGGCAGTTGCAGAGTGGTGCGTGAGCTGAAACCTGCCCCCAGTTGAGAGGACGGGCGCGGATGCGAGTATGCGTGGGTACCGCCAAGGGGATCGTGATCGTGGACGGCGAGCGCCAGGGCGCCGTGACGGCGGTCAGTGCCCATCCCGACGCGATCGCCTGCATGGCGCAAAGTTGCGACGATCCCAATATCATCTATGCCGGTCGTAACGAGGTAGCCGACGCGGCCGATTTCGTGCCCGCGGCGGAGCTGGCGGGCGCACTGTTCCGCTCCCAGGATGGCGGTCGAAGCTGGCGCGAGCTGACCCCGCGCGGCTTGCGCGAGACCTTCTGGACCTTGGCCGCAGTCCCTGACAGCGCGGGTGGATTATGGGCCGGCTGCAGCCATGGCCGGCTGTTCTACAGCGGCGATTATGGTGACAGCTTCGAGGAATGCCGGGCCTTAGCCACGCTGACTGCCCGAATCCATGGGAGCTCGGCGCGCTCGCCTTATATTCCCCATGTCAGCACGGTTGCGTTCGACCCTCATGACTCCGCTGCGCTCTATGTTGGAGTAGAGGGAGCAGGGGCGTTTTATTCCGCCGACCGCGGACAAAGCTTCCAAGCCCTGGACTCGCGGCTGCCACGCGACGTGCATTCACTGGCGCTAGCCGGCGCCGATTTCCAACTGATTTTCGCGACCAGCGGGCGCGGCCTTTATCGCTCGCGCGATCGCGGCCGGAGCTGGGAACCGGTGGTCAAGGGGATCAATCGGCCATACTTGACTGCGGTGCTCGCCACCTCCGAAGGGCTGATCTACACCGCCGGCGGGGCGGGTCCCCCGGCCACTTGGCTTAATGGCGACGGCGCCGACGCGCTGTTGTTCGAAAGCCGCGACGGTGGTCAGAGCTTTTCTTCCTTCGGGGAGCTGCCGATGGCGCGCCGCGGCATGATCATGCAGATTGTGCACAGCCCATGGGCGCATGCCGACCTGTTCGCCGTGAGCAGCGACGGCTCGCTGTTGCGGTGGGGGGTGGGCGAGCGCGTGGTGCGCGAGCTGGCCAGCAAACTGCCGGCGGCCTTCGCCCTGGCCATTTTGCCCTGAATCACTCCATCGGCGGTCCGCCCACGCTCATCGGAGCGTGGCGAATCAGAAAGAAAGTGGGAATCATCAGCAAGGTCACCACCATCAAAATCCGGTAAACGTCGGAGAACGCCAACATCGCTGCCTGCGACTGAACCTGGGCATACAGGCTGGCTAAGCTGGTGCTATGGCCGCCCGCCAAGTTGAACAAGCTGAAGGCGGGGCTGCCCGGCATCCGCGGCACCCCGTGGGCCAGCTTCCAGACATCGAAAACAGAAATATGCTCGGCCAGATAGCTTTGATTGATCTGCTGGTGGGTGACGAAGAGCGTGGTGATGACTGAGATTCCGATCGAGCCGCCAGTATTGCGTGTCATGTTGAACAAGCTGGCCGCCGCTCCCATGCGCTCTCGATCCACAGTCGCAAGAGAGATCGCCGCGAGTTGAGCGAAAATGAAGCCGGTACCCAGGCCATTGATGAAAATCGGGATGGCGATGTTCCAGGGGCCGACGTCGTGATTCCATTTCGCCATTTGCCATAACGAGATCGCGATTATCGCAAAGCCCAGCACGATGAATGGGCGGGTGTTGACGCCGCGGCGCGCGATCTGACCGATGAAGATCAGCACGACGATCGAACCTATCGAGCGCGGCGCCATCATCAAGCCGGCCTTCCATGCGGTGTAACCAAGAAACTCCTGGAGAAAAATCGGATTCATTAGGCTGGTGCCGTAGACCAGGAAAGCCATCAGAACCATCAGCACCGTGGCGGCCGTAAACAGCGGGATCGCAAAGATCCGCAACTCCAGTACTGGGGCGTTGCTGCGCAGCTCGTGCCACACAAAAATTACCCCCGCGGTTAGTGCGCTCACCGAGGCATAGACCACCCAGGGTGAGCCGAACCAGTCAGCGCGCTGCCCACGGTCGGCCACCAGTTGAGTCAGGCCCAGGGTCAGGGTGAGCAGCATGATGCCAAAATAGTCGATACGCTGGTTGAGCCGCTTTAGATAGGGAGGATCGTGCAGAAATAGGCTTACCATCACGATGGCGATTAGGCCGATTGGCACATTGATGTAAAAGGTCCACCGCCACGACCAGTTGTCTGTGATCCAGCCTCCGATCGTCGGTCCTAAGACCGGTGCCACCGAAATCCCCATCGACCAGGTCGCCATCGCCATCTGCTGCTCTTCGGGCGGAAAGGTTTCCATCATGATGGCTTGCGAAGAGGGCTGCATTGCCGCCCCCGCGAACCCCTGCAGCAGGCGAAACAGCACAATCTGGTCCAAGGTTTGGGCCAACCCGCAACAGGCCGAGGCCAGGACGAAAGTACTGACCGAAAACAGGAAGTACCGTTTCCGCCCAAAGCGGCCTGAAATCCAGCCAGTCAGCGGAATCATTATTCCATTGGCCACCAGGTAGCTGGTTACGACCCATGTGATCTCATCCACGCTGGCCGAGAAGCTCCCCTGCATGTGGGGCAGCGATACGTTGACGATGGTGGTATCGAGCAGTTCCAGGATGCATCCCAGCATCACTGCGATGGCGATCAGCCATTTGTGCGTATTGGCTGGAGCGTCAACGGGCGCGGCTAGGGTCTGTACCGCCTCCATCAAATTCCTCGTGAACTACTCGGCATGCTCAAACTGACGCCATCTTTGATAGACCGCACCACCCATGTCCACACCTGCGCTCTTTGCAGGGCGCTGAAAATGCTTGGCTCGGACGAGATCGGAACGTTTTGCTTCACGCCCAACGGCCCGTGGGCAAGCACCGGCGTCAAAGCGCCTTGACATTGTCCCCGGATGGCGAATTAATAGCGAAAGTATGGACCGGCCCTCACCCGGCAATCTGCCGCAACGTCGGCGCGGAATCGAATTCGACTCGATGCCGGTGCGCGAGATTCTCAATCGTTGTGCCAACCGGCGGATGCCGTTTGGTTGGACCATCAACCCTTACCGGGGCTGTGAAATGGGCTGCGTGTATTGCTACGCGCGCTATACTCACGAATTTCTCGATATGCCCGACCCTCTGGATTTCGAACACCGGATCTTGGTGAAGCAGCAGGCTGCGAAGATTCTGGAGCGCAGCTTGGCGCGCACTGCGCTGGGCAGGGAGGCGATTGCGATTGGGACTGCCACCGATCCTTACCAGCCCGCTGAGCGCCAGTTCGAAGTAACTCGGTCACTGCTGGAGATATTTGCGCGAGTGGGTGAATTGCGGCTATCGATCACAACCAAATCTGCGCTGATCGTACGCGACTTGGATTTGTTATGCACCATTGCGCAGCGCTCGCGACTATCGGTCAATTTTTCCCTGATTACGCTCGACCGCACGCTGCAGCGGATGTTGGAGCCGCGCGCGCCGCGTCCCCAGCTGAGACTGCAGGCGATGCGTCAACTGAGCACGGCAGGGATCGCTTGCAATCTAATGATGATGCCGATGATTCCGGGTCTTACCGATTCTCCCTCGGCGATCGAGCAGGTGATGACGGCGGCCAAGCAGGCTGGAGCGCGCGCGGTTTACTGGCGCGCGCTGTTTCTTAAGCCCGCGGCAGCGGCTTATTTCCTGCCTTTTATTCGCCGCCGTCTGCCTGAGTCGGCGCCTGGCCTGGAGCGCATGTACGCCGCCAATAGCTACGCTCCGGCTTACGAACGCGAGCTGGAGCTGGTCTTCACTCGCCTTTGCGCGAAGCTGGGATGGGCCCGGTCGACGGGTTCGCCGACGCCAAAGCCGGCGCCGGTGACCCAATTAAGCTTGCGCTTTCCGCTGGCCTCAGCCCAGCGAGGCTAGATCGACAAAAAATCGCGGATAGGTCTTGGATACGCAGCCGGGATCCTTGATTTTGATGCCCGGGACGCGCAGCCCAAGGACGGAAAAGCTCATTGCGATCCGGTGGTCGTCGTAAGTCTCGACCGATGCGGCTTTGGGAGTGGCGGGATAGATGACCAATCCATCAGGGCGCTCGTCAACCGTGACCCCCAGCCGCGCCAGCTCGTTGGCCAAAGCGTGGAGTCGGTCGCTTTCGTGATGGCGGATGAACTGGACTTTGCGGATGGTGGTGGGCGAGTGGGCGAACGGCGCCAGCACCGCCAAGGTTGGTACCATGTCGGGCAGCCCGCTCATATCGACGTCCATGCCCCGCAGGAAATCGCCGCCGGCGACTTCCACCGCATCCTCCTGCCACGTTACCCGCGCCCCCATCTGCTCGAGCAAATCAAGAAAGTGAACGTCGCCCTGGACCGAGTCGCGGCGCAAATGATTAAGCCGCACGCGCCCTGCGCAGATGACCGCGGCGGCGGCGAAGTAACTGGCACTGGAAGCGTCGGCTTCGATCGTCGTGTGGCCGCAGCGATAATGCTGGCCGCCCGGAATCAGGGCCGCGTTACCGTCCATGGTGCAGCGGATGCCCGCGCGTTGCATCAGGCGGAGGGTCATCAGCACGAAGGGTTCGGCGGCTAAGCCGTCGATGGTCAGGCGCAAACCCTCGGGCCACAGCGGGGCGGGCAGCAGCAGGGCAGAGACGAATTGCGAAGAGAGGCTGGCGTCGATACGGGTAGCACCGCCCTTAAAACCGCTCCCGTTGACTTCGATCAGCACAGGTGGGCAGCCGTTGTCGTGCTCGGAGCGTACCGCCAGCCCCAGGTTGGATAAGGCTTGCAGCAGGTTGCCGATCGGACGCTGGCGCATGCGGGCGTTGCCATCCAGGCGGTAGGCGCCTTGGCCCAGGGTGAGAAAGCCGGCCAGAAAGCGCATCGCGGTGCCCGAGCCTCCCACGAACAGATTGGCCTGGGAACAGGGAATTTTGCCGGCGCCGCCATTGACCTCGACTTCGCCCAGACTTTCGTTGACCCGCACCGTGAAGCCTAGTTCCCGCAACGCCCCGATCATGTAACGGGTGTCGTCGCTGATTAGCGCCGAGCTTAAAGTAGATTCTCCCGGCGCCATCGCTGCCATCAGCAGGGCCCGGTTGGTGATGCTCTTGGAACCCGGTACCGTAACCGAAGCGGCCAGCTTGCCGAGTAATGGTCTTATTTCCACTTGGTCGGTCATCGATGGCCCTGAATCGCCCCCTTTCAACAAGGTAAGCTCTGGCTCAAGCCTGCTCAAGATGCTTTTCGACTTAATGAAAAATTGAGTCTTGAGGCTGCGGCCGGCCGTCGTTTCAGCCTGCCGGGGCGGGCACGGGCTGCAAAGAGGGCAGTTTGACCTCGCCTGCCATCACACGATTTTCGGCGTTTTTGACCTGGGTCATTACCGCGGCTGGAATCCTGGACTCCAGCGCTGGGTTGAAAACTAACCTGACCAGCCCGTCCCTCATTCCGAAGTCGTAGACCGCAGGTTTGAAGCTGCCTTGCTGGACTTCAGAGGCCAGACGCAAGAAAGCGTCGGCCACGTCGCAAATCGCACTGGCGATAACCGCCGAGGGTGCCAGCGAATTTTGGTTCCGAAAGGCGCCAAAAGCGTAAACATTACGCTGTGCCGCCGCTTGCAGCACACCGATTCCGGCGGCGTCGGCGTTGACCGTTAGAAAATCGGCCCCGCGTCCGATTTGCGCCAGAGCTGCTTCCTTGGCCGCACCCACGTCGTTGAAATTGCCGATAAAGCTGACCAGGACCTGGCCTTTGGGGCGCACCGAGTCAAAGCCCAGTCGATAGCCGTCGAAGGTGAACTTGATCGCCGGCAATTCGACTCCGCCCACGGCCCCAGCGACCCCGCTCTTGCTCATCAGGCCAGCCAACACGCCCTCGATATAAGTCGCCTCTTCAAACTTGAAGTTGATTGAGGCTACATTGGCGGCGCTGGTACGACCCGAGCTGATGACGAAGACGGTGTGAGGGAACATCCGGGCTGCGCGCAGGGCGGCGTCGGTGTACTCGAAGCCGTGGGCAAAGATGACGTTGAAGCCACGCGCACCGAAATCGCGAAAGGCATCGGCAAAATCGGCCGGCGAGGTGGTCTGGACCTGTGCGGTTTGGGCCTTGAGCCGACTCTTTATCAGCTCCAGCCCTTCGTAAGCCGAAGCGTTCCACCCGCCATCGCTGACCGGACCAGAGGTCAGTAGCGCGACCTTGAAAGCGGGCGGTCCGCCGGGGAGGGGTGAGGAATGGCTGGTGCAACCCAGCGTCGCTAACATCGTGCACAGGAGCAGGAGCCGGCAGGCGCTCAACGCGCCCGCACGTGGACTGCGGTTACGGCCGCCCGGGGAATGCTTAAATTGAAAAGCGCGACGTTCGATCGATCAGGCTCTCATCAGTTCCGCTTCATCAGCGGCCAAGGTGGCATAGACCTCCCGATCGATCGCGCGATAGCGCTCCAGCGCCTGTTCGGCGCGCTCGGGCTTACCTTGGGCAGCGGCGATCTCGCGCAATTTACGTTCGATCCAGGCCAAGTGCCAAGATTCGTCCTCGGTTACCGCTTGCAACACTTCTAGAGTTTCGGGATCGACGTTGGGAAGCTCGGCATGGGTGGTGTAGCGCTTGCGTGCCCGCTCTTCGACCACCACGGTCAGGGCCAACAGGTCGATTACGTCCTTGGGCACGCCGGTGCGCAGCCCCAGGCGCCGCTGGTAGCCGTCGCTGACGATCACCGGATTGCCACCCAGGTCGGAAATACGTTTGGTCCACAGCCAAGCGTGCCGGGTTTCATCGGCTAAGTGACGCGAGAGCTTGAGCTGGGCGTCGGCCTCTTTGAGATGGCCGATTAGGTTGAAGAGCAGCCGCGCGCCGCGCAATTCAGCGTCACGATAAAAGCTGAAGATCACGACCTGCTTGTCGGTGGCCGACATCTGATGGAAATTCAGCTTGATTTCTTCGGATGAAACCGCATCCATGCACTACCTCTAGGGCTTGACGGCGCACGTTAACAAGCTTAAATCGCCGGGCGAGGGCACCTGAAGCACCCGCTTTTAGTTATTTGATTCGGTTAGGCGGGTCAAGAAAGCTGGCTTTCGGTCCTCAGGGCTTTTGCCCGTTTAGAATAAGATTTGTAATATCAGAAGATAAAAGCTAACAGCAAGGCAATTCAGCATGCAGGTTAGTTCACAGGTTTATTGGCTGGCTTTGTGCCGGGTTCGTGGCGTGGGACCGCGGGTCGCGCGCCTACTGCTGAAGCATTTTGGCAGCGCCCCGGCGGTCTTCGCCGCCAGCGAGACGCAGCTCAGCGGGGCTGGAATCCCTCGCAACACCGCGCGTAACCTGCGCCAGTTCCAGGACTTTGCACCCCTGGAACGAGAGTTGTGCGACCTGGTTGGTCTAGGTGGCCGTTTGATCACCTGGGCCGATCCCGATTATCCACCCAATCTGGCCCAGCTTCCCGACCCGCCCCCGGTGCTTTATGTGCGCGGCAGTATGCCGGTGGGAGAGCGCGATTGCGTGGCGGTGGTGGGAGCACGGGCCGCTAGCGAGGCCGGCCGCCATATGGCGCGCCGCTTGGGTTTGGAGCTGGCCGCCAAAGGGATTGCCGTGGTCAGCGGTTTGGCGCGCGGGATTGACAGTGAAGCCCATTTGGGCGCCCTGGAGGCGCACGGGCGGACAATTGCGGTATTGGGCTGCGGGGTGGATAGAATCTACCCCCTCGAGCATTCTAAACTAGCCCAGGAAATGATTGCGGGTGGGGGTGCTTTGCTCAGCGAATTTCCCCTGGGCAGCCCTCCGCTAGCGGAAAATTTCCCTGTGCGCAATCGCATTATCGCGGGCCTGAGCCTGGGCGTGGTGGTGGTAGAAGCCGCCGAGCATAGCGGTTCTCTGATTTCGGCGCACCTGGCTTTGGAGCAAAATCGTCAGGTCTTTGCCGTCCCCGGCAGCCCCCTGAGCGGCAAAGCCCGAGGCAGCAATCGATTGCTTAAGGAGGGTGCGCGCCTGGTCGAATGTGTGGAGGACGTGATCGAGGAATTGGCGCCGCAACTCAGCGGTGCGGCCGGCCGCGCTGTGCCCTCCACGTCTTCCACCAAGGCACAGGTGGGCCAGCAGG
Organism: Candidatus Binataceae bacterium; assembly: GCA_035294265.1. Lineage (NCBI taxonomy): Bacteria > Candidatus Binatota > Binatia (SeqCode) > Binatales (SeqCode) > Binataceae (SeqCode) > Binataceae bacterium (SeqCode). Next base: position 84,333 of record DATGLK010000028.1, on the reverse strand, counting down.
CGCGACGGGCGGAGCTGAGCGCCAGTTTGCGCTCGGTGGTGGATCACCTGCCGGCGGGCGAGCGGGTGCATATCGACGCGATTGTGGAAAGTTGTGGTCTAAATGCGCAGACTGTTCTTAGCCTGTTGCTAGAGCTGGAGCTGACGGGCATGGTGGTGCAGCATCCGGGCAAGCTGTTTTCGCTCGCCCCCGCGGCCAGCGCATAAATCCTTTTGTTTCAGTGGCAGATCTGATTTTGCTACGGAACCGGAGCACGAGTGGCTAAGTATCTCTTAGTGGTAGAATCGCCGGCCAAGGCCAAAACCATCAAACGCTATCTGGGCGGCGACTTCATGGTCGCGCCTTCAGTCGGCCATGTGATGGACTTGCCTAAAAGCAAGCTAGGGGTGGATCTCGAGCACGACTTCGAGCCTCAGTACGAGATTATCAAGGGTAAACAGAAGGTTATCGACACCATCAAGCAGGCGGCCCGCGACAAGCAAGACATCTATCTGGCCACCGACCCCGACCGCGAGGGAGAAGCTATCGCCTGGCACGTGGCCGAGCAATTGGGCGGTAGCGCCAACAATATCCATCGCGTCTTGTTGCATGAGATTACTCCCAGCGCGGTGAAGGAAGCGTTGGCCCATCCCGCCGAGCTCAACCGCCCGCTGTACGAGGCACAACAAGCCCGGCGCGTGCTCGATCGCCTGGTCGGCTACAAGATAAGCCCCCTGTTGTGGGAAAAGGTACGGCGCGGCTTGAGCGCGGGCCGAGTTCAGTCGGTGGCCCTGCGCATCATTGTCGAGCGCGAGCGTGAGCGCGAGGCCTTTCGGGCCGAGGAATATTGGACCCTGGATGCCGAATTAGAAGCCGCCGCCCCGCCCGTTTTCCGCGCCCGCCTATTCAGCCATCAGGGTCAGCGGATCGATAACAAAAATTACAAGCTCAGCCAGGCCGAGGCCGAGGCGGTAGTAGCCCGGCTGGGAGCCTCCGATGGGCCGCCCTTCACGGTCAGCAAGATCGAGCGCAAGGAGGTGCGGCGCAGTGCGGCGCCCCCCTTCATCACCTCGCGCCTTCAGCAGGAGGCCGCGCGTAAGCTGCACTTCTCGCCCTCGCGCACGATGCGCCTGGCGCAGAAGCTGTACGAAGGTGTGGAGTTGGGGGATCAGGGCGCGGTCGGTCTGATCACCTATATGCGCACCGACTCGCCGCGAGTTTCCGACCAAGCGCTGGCGGCCGTACGCGAGTATATCGCCGCGCGCTATGGCGCGCGTTATGTGCCCGAGCGGCCCAACTTCTACCGCTCGGCCAAGTCGGCCCAGGAAGCGCACGAAGCCATCCGCCCCACCGCCCTGGAGCGCGACCCCGAATCGCTGGCGCGCTATCTGCAACGCGACGAACTGGCGCTGTACACCCTGATCTTCAATCGCTTCGTTTCCAGCCAGATGCCGGCAGCGGTCTTCGATCGCACCACGGTCGATCTTATGGCCGACCAGGAGCAGTTCCGTGCCACCGGCCAGGTAATGAAGTTCGACGGGTTTATTCGGGTCTACACCGAAGGCCAGGACGAGCCCGTGGCCGATGAGGAGGCCGAAGCCCAGCTTCCGCCATTGCGCGAAGGCGAGCGGGTACGGTTGCTGAAGTTCGTGCCCGAGCAGCACTTTACTCAGCCGCCGCCGCGCTTTACCCAAGCCACGCTGATCAAGGAGCTGGAAGAAAACGGCATCGGGCGGCCGTCCACCTACGCCGCTATCATGACCAGCATTCTCAACCGCGAGTATGTGGACGAGGACGAGAGCAAGCGTTTGCGTCCAACCTCGCTGGGCCGCACTGTCACCGACCTGTTGCTGGCGGCTTTTCCCGATATCGTCGAGGTCGGCTTTACCGCCCATCTGGAGGAGGAGCTGGACCAAGTCGAAGAGGGCAAGGAAAACTGGGTCAAAGCGCTCAAACGGTTTTATCGCCCGTTCGAAAAGCGGCTGGGCGAGGCGCGCAAGAAGATGCCGCAGGTGAAGGGCAAGGGACTGCCCAGCGGGCTCAAATGCGAGCTGGACGGCGGCGACATGGTGATTAAATGGGGTCGCAACGGCGAGTTCCTGGCGTGCGCCAACTATCCCAAGTGCTCCAACACCAGCGAATTCACCCGCGACGAGCAGGGTAATATCCAGCTCAAGGCCTCGGCTACGCCCGCGCTCAGCGACCAGGTGTGCGAGAAATGCGGCAAGCCGATGGTGCGCCGCCGCTCGCGCTTTGGCGAGTTCCTGGGCTGTTCGGGATATCCTGAATGTAATGGGATCAAGAAGCTCAGCAGCGAGCCGGTCAAGACCGGCGTGAGTTGCCCGGATTGCCACGAGGGTGAATTGCTGGAGCGGCGCAGCAAACGGGGCAAGCTCTTCTATGGCTGCAACCGCTATCCCAAGTGTCGCTTCGCCAGTTGGAACAAGGTTGTCTCACAGCCCTGTCCGCAATGCGGCTCGCCCTATTTGGTCGAGAAGGTCAGCAAACGCAACGGCACCACCTGGGTCTGTCCCAAGGAAGAATGCGACTACGTCGTCGCCGCGCCGCCTGCCAACACCGAGGGGGCCGGCGATAGCGCCGTGGCGCCACAGGCCTGAGGAGCGGCCGGTCGATTTGCGAAGTTCGCGCTAGTGGTATGAGGGAGCCGCTTGTCAGCGTAATTGGGGCCGGCTTGGCGGGCAGCGAAGCAGCCTACCAGCTCGCGCGGCGCGGGGTGCGGGTGCGGCTTTACGAGATGCGCCCCGGTCGCCAGACCGAGGCCCATCAGACCGGCCTGTTTGGGGAGCTGGTGTGCTCCAATTCGCTGCGTAACGATTCGCTGGAAACCGCGGTGGGCGTGCTCAAGGAAGAGATGCGCCGGCTAGGTTCGGTGGTGATGGCCGCGGCGGCGCACGCACGGGTCCCGGCCGGGGCGGCCCTGGCGGTTGATCGGGAGCGCTTCGCCAACTATCTGACTGAGGTCCTTTGCGACCAACCGCAGATCCAGATTGTCCGCCAGGAAGTCACCGCGCTGCCCGCCGGCCCCACCATCCTGGCTACCGGCCCGCTGACCGCGCCCGCGCTGGCCGCTGCTCTAGGTGCGTTGATGGGGGGCCGCTACCTCTACTTCTATGACGCCATCGCGCCCATCGTGACCGCCGATTCGATCGACATGAGCGTGGCCTTTCGCGCCTCGCGCTACGGCAAGGGAGGCGATGATTATATTAATTGCCCACTTACCGAGGAGCAGTACCGGCGCTTCGTCGAGGCGCTGATGGGGGCGGAAAAAATGGCAGCCCATCCCTTCGAACGGCCGATCTATTTCGAGGGTTGCATGCCGATCGAGGAGATGGCGCGGCGCGGCCCGCGCACCTTGGCGTTCGGGCCGATGCGTCCGGTGGGCCTGAGCGATCCGCGCGGCGGTCCGCGGCCGGCGGCGGTAGTGCAACTGCGCCAGGACGATCGCGCGGGGCGGCTCTACAACCTTGTCGGCTTCCAGACCAAGATGACCTATCCCGAGCAGCGCCGGGTACTGCGTCTGATTCCCGGCCTGGAGCGGGCCGAGTTCGTGCGGCTGGGGTCGCTCCATCGCAATACTTTCATCGATTCGCCGCGCGTGCTGGCGCCGACTCTAGCTCTGCGCGCGCGGCCTGATTTGTTCGTGGCCGGACAGATGGTGGGCGTGGAAGGCTACGTCGAGTCGGCCGCCGCGGGCCTCCTGGCCGCGCTCAACGCCGCGCGAATGCTCGCTGGCCGCCCGCTGTTGGTGCCACCAGTTCAGACCGCCCTGGGCTCGCTGGTGGCATATATCACCGATTCCAGCCGGCATGAGTTCCAACCGATGAATGCCAATTTCGGCCTGATGCCCGAATTGCCTGGCGCGGCGCGCGGGCGGGCCAAGAAAATCGAGCTGGCCAACCGTGCGCTGGCAGCGATGGACGAGTTTATTGGCCTCCACGACTTGGCGCCGGGCGCACCGGCAGCGGCCTGAAAATGAAGCTTGCGGCGCTGGACGTCGGCACCAATACGGTGTTGATGCTGGTGGTCCAGGCTGATCCCAACGACACGATCGTACCGCTGGCCGATCTGGCACGAATCACGCGCCTGGGCGCCGGGGTGGAGCGTACCGGCGCGCTCGATTCTGACGCCGCTGCACGCACCTTGGATACCATCGCGGAGTTCGTCGAGCAGGCTCGTGCCCTAGGTGCGCGCCGGTTTCTGACCGCCGCTACCAGCGCCCTGCGCGAAGCTCGCGACGGAGCCCAGTTTATCGCGCGGGTACGCGCGCGCTGCGCTGTCGAACTTAATGTGATTTCTGGCGAGGAAGAAGCCGCACTCAACTATCAGGCCGCGCTGGACGGCTTGCATCTCTCGCCCCAGGCGCCATTGCTGATCATCGATATTGGCGGTGGTTCGACCGAATTTATCGCCTCCCAGCCGGGTCAGCCCCTGCGCCTAGCCAGCCTGCCGATCGGTTCCGTGCGTCTGACCGAGCGGCTGGTGCGTCATGATCCTCCAACTGAGGAAGAACGCCAGGCGCTGATCGCCGCGGTCGATTCTCAGCTCGCTACGCTGGGCTGGCCCAAAATAACTCTGCCCACGACGGTAGGCGTAGCCGGCACCGTCACCACTATCGCCGCCTTGGCGCTGGGCTTGACCAGCTACGATGGCGCACGGGTGCATGGCGCCGTACTCAGCCGTGCGCAAATCCAAACCACAGTGGCCAGACTGCTCAGCCTCACCACCGAACAACGCCGACAACTGCCGACAATGGTCGAGGGGCGTGCCGACGTAATTTGCGCCGGCGGCCTGATCCTTGAGCGCGCGCTGGCATGGTTCGCACAAGACGAGCTGGTTGCCAGCGATCAAGGGGTGCGCTGGGGCTTGGTTTATCGGGACTTGTCGCACGCCCGTAGGCCGTAAGGCACTAGCGCGGAATCGTTCAAGCACGAGCAATTCGACAAAGTTTCGGTCCAACGCTAATTTTCATTCGCATTAAGCGTGGCTTGATTGGCCCTGAGCGATCGTCATGGGTCTTCAAAAGCCTGTCAGTCCGGCCTAAGGCTCAGTTGCAACTCACTATCAGCGCCGGCTGGGCTTGGTCGAATTGGCAATTTCGCTGATACCGGGGGGGTGGCTGGTCAGGCAATTGAGACTGTCGGCAGGGGCAGGGCAGACCCGAGCGTAAAGCCCCGCCGCCCTCAGAGAGGAGCCTCGATAGAGAGGCGCCTTAATTGAAACGCCGCAGGCGCATCGTTCAACTATTGAATGTGGCCGCGCTAATCGCTCCAATGGCTCATGCCTATTCTCAACAGCGACAACTAGCGAAATAAAAGCGCGAACGATTGTAAAATTCGACTCCGTAAATGGTCGCTGCGGTGGCTTATCTTGATGCCGGCCCTGGTTTGGGGTTGAGGTCAGGTAACGGCTTTAGAGCGCTGGCAATTTTTCGGCAAAATCGCTAGGTATAGGTTCGCTTGGATCGGCGGGCGGGGGCCTGCGCGATCCAAGGCCTGCCGGCCACGAGGGGATGACAGAGGACGTTATTGTAACCCGCCAACGAGGAGTCGGAGCAATGCGTAAACGCATTACCGCAATCGCGAGTATCCTGGCTGTTGCAATGATGATCGGTCCGCGCGTCTGGGGAGCGGACCCGCAGCAGCCGATCCCGCTGGGTACGGTGATTACCCAGCAAAACTGGCAACAGTATTCGCAATATATGGGCGAGCCGCTTAAGCATATGTTCATGTCTACCAGCCCAGTATCTGGATGGCCGAGTCGGGCGCAAGCGATCGTCGGCCCCACCCTCCACTACCCACTGCCTAAGGCGTATTGGGATGCGACCGAAAAGTACGCGAAGCAAGTTCAGTTGGTCAAAGTGCCTAATGGCAGCTATACCCTCAAAGGTTACGTCGCGGGGCTACCATTCCCGGATTTGAAAGCCGACGATCCACTAGCCGGCTACAAACTGGTCTACGACGTCTATTTTCAACACACTCCGGCGATTCAGGTAAATAATCAGATTCAGGTGATTGATATCGACCACTACGGCAACGAGGCCGATCTGCTGGCCCTGGTAGTTACCTTTCAGTGGCTGCATAACACCGATGCCGGTTATCCGATGAACGTGGCGAATACCGACGTATACTTGAGCGGCGAGGCCGAGCAACTGGCCCCCGAACAGATCAAGTACATCACAGCGGTCAATTTTACTTGGGACGATCCCGATCGACTACCGGAGTCCTATGTGTTTTTGCCTAGCCTGCGGCGCGCCTTGCGGCTATCCAGCAATGCTCGCTGCGCCCCGTTCCAGGGGCAGGATTTCGCCAATGACGACATTACTCCGGTGCCGCTGCCGCCGACCTGGTTCAAAGCTCAGTTCCTGGGAAAGCAAAAGCTTTTGAGTTTCATCTTTAAACCCGATGAAAAGACCCGCGAGCTATCCAAAGATCGCGGCAATTGGGACAAAGACAAGGGCAACTACATTCCTAAGGCCAGTGTTTTTGGTGCTTCCTGGCAACTGCGCGATACTTACGTGCTCGCCATGCAGCGGTTGCCGCAATACACCCACGGCTATTGCTATGCCGACCGCCGCCATTATCTTGACGCCGAACAGGCCGAGGCGCTGGGTTGGTGCAACTGGGACCAGAACGACAAGTTCTACCGCGACATGGTTGTGTTCGCGATGCCCGAGAAGTACAAGAACAGCGACGGATGGTATGTTTGGGGAAACGTCTGGGCTCATGACGGCTGCGACTACCAAACCGACCATTGCAGCCAATTGCTGCCTGCAATCGGCGGCAATTACATGAATCAGGATACGCCGCCGCAATTTCAGAACCGCACTCTGTACGGCACACCCGGCGGTTTGCAGCAAATCATGCGCTAGCGCATTCGCGCGATTCGTCACCCTCCCGCCCCTTAGGCGGGAGGGTGGCCAATGGGCCGCTGTAACAAGTTGCATTAATTGACGACCGGCAGTTTCCCCAATCCCACCGGACGAATGCCAAGTGCCGGGCTCGCGGAGCAGGGGTCTATGCGGCGTGAGGGGAGGTTTCTTTGAGCGCCGCCAGTACCCTCGCCGGAGTAAAGGGGACCGCGCGCAGGCGCGCTCCGGTGGCGTCGAATACGGCGTTGGCGATCGCCCCGACCACCGGGACGCTGGAGGGTTCTCCCGCTCCCAGCGGCTCCATATCAATGCGGTTGATCAAAACCACATCGACCTCGGGCACGGCCTCGAATTTGATGATCGGATAGCTCAGCCAGTCCAGGCTGCGCACTCCGGTGGCGTTGAACTCGACCTGCTCCAACAGTGCGCGCCCCACACTCTGCACTACGTTGCCTTCAATCTGATTGCGAAGCCCGTTGGGATTAACGATTCGCCCGCAGTCGTGGGCCTCGACCACGCGAGTCACCCGCACTTGGCCGCTGGAGGTGTCCACTTCGACCTCGGCCACCGCGGCGACGGCAGTATCGTCCTGGTTGGCCAGCGCGACCCCGCGCCCGGTCTTGAGCGCGCCCCCGCTCTGGGCTCGTTTCTTTGGACGACCGGCGCGCTTGAGGGCGGCAACTAGCACGTCGTGCAGGCGGCGGTCCTTGAGATGGCGCAGGCGCAAGCGAACCGGATCGACCTTGGCGGCGGCAGCGAGCTCGTCGATGAAAGATTCGCTGGCGAAGCAACGCGCTACCGCCCCCGGGGCGCGCAAGTTACTGGTCCGCAAGGGGGTGAGGTCGTACTGCAACCAGGGAATTGCCTCCAGCAGCACGCGCTGATTAGTGACGGCGTAGATTTCGCCGCCGCCGCTGAAGCCGTTGATCATCCCTTGCTGGGTGGGCTTATGGCCCACTTGCTGGGAAGCGAGCAAGGGATTGGTGTTGGTGGTCCAGGGAAAGCCTCGATCGATGAAGTCCCAGGCCTGAATCCGCCCGCTGCTGTCGATATAGGCGCGTGCAAACATGAGTTGGGCTGGTCCCTTGGGTTCCCAACCGTGTTCGTCATGCCGCGTCCACAGCACTCGTACCGGCTTGCCGACCGCACGCGACATTAGCGCGGCGTCCTCGGAGACGTCGTCGGAAGAAAGCCTGCCATAACAGCCCGCGCCCTCACGATAGATGACGCGAACCTGCGTTTCGGGGACACCCAGAAGCTGTGCCACGCGATGGCGCGTGTTGAACGGACCTTGGGTGCCGCTCCATACGGTCACGCCATCGGGTCGCACGTCGGCGACCGCGCACGAAGGCCCGATCATCGCGTGTAATTGAAAGGGCCAGCGATAGGTCGCCTGCAGCGGTTGCGCCGCGCCCCGCAGGGCGGCTTCGGGATCACCTTGATGCGCGACCATGCGGCGCTCGACCGCTGCGGTATCGCGCAAGTAGGCGTAGAGCGCCTCGTCGTTGGCGGGCAACTTCAGTGTCGGCGTAGCCCAGCGTACCTTGAGCGCGGCGGCGGCCTGAATTGCGCTCCACTCGCTTCGCGTTACCACGCCGACGAAATTGCCCTGGTGGACGACTTTGACCAAATCGGGAATCGAGCGCAGCGACGTTTCGTCGATCTCCAGCGGTGCCGAGTTCACTACCGGTGGGCGCACCACCCGTCCATGTAACATTCCCTCGAGGCGGACATCGTGAACATAGGTGAATTCGCCGGTGACCTTGGGCGGCAGATCGAAGCGGGGTACCGAAGTCCCCACGATCTTGTAATCTTTAGGATCCTTGGCGCGTACTCCGGGCGCCACTTGCATCTCCCAGCCGCTGCCGCTGACCGGCATCTGCAGATTGAAACGCCGATCGCCGATAAGCTCGCCGTAGGAAATCCGGCGCCGCGGGTCATCGGCGACCGCCACGACACCGTCCTGCACCCGCAGTTGGGTTGCTGGAACTTTCAGCCGAGCTGCCGCCAGCTTGAGCAGATGCTGATGGGCCACCGCGGCGGCCTGGCGCAACTGCGGTCCGGCCCTCATCACGGTTCGGCTGGCGGAAGTGACCGCCTGATCCACGCTGCGGGCGGTATCGCCGGTAACCATATGGATTCGCGACACCGGTACGTCGAGTTCTTCGGCCACGATTTGCGCCAGCGCGGTTTCCACCCCCGTGCCCAACTCCACTTTGCTGGTAAATACCGTGACCTCGCCGTCGGGGGCGATCTTAAGCCACGAGTCCAGCTCGCTGGCTCCCGCCGGCGGTACGCCGGCAGGTCGGCCGCTTGCGCGCCGCTGAGTCTGGGCCAGCGCGGGAGCGAAGCTGAAGCCGACGATCAGCGCGCCGGTGCCTTTGATAACTCCAGCCAAAGCTTGACGGCGAGTAATCGATCCGCGTGTGATCGCCATGACGCTAACTCCCTAAGCGCTGACCTGTGCTGCGCGCTTAACCGCGCGGACTATGCGCAGGTGGGTGCCGCAGCGGCACAGGTTGGCATTGAGCGCGCGCTTGATCTGAGCCTCGCTGGGATGGGGGTTGCGATCGAGCAGCGCCTTGGCCGTCATGATCATGCCGTTGATGCAGTAGCCGCATTGCGCCGCCTGTTCGTGGATGAATGCCGCTTGGAGCGGATGCGGCTTGGCCACGCTACCCAATCCCTCCAGCGTGGTGATCGCATGGTGCTCGGCCAGCGCAACCGGGACCGAGCAGGAGCGCATCGGGGTGCCGTTGATCAGGACGGTGCAGGCGCCGCATTGGCCCAGGCCGCAGCCGAAGCGGGGCCCGTTAAGCCGCAACTCGTCGCGCAGGATGTACAGTAGCGGAGTATCAGGTGCAGCATTAATCTGCTCGGTTTTGCCATTTACGTTAAGCGAGAGGCTCACTCTGCTCCCCTCCTTCGGTGAACATGCGGCTTACCGATTTGGAGGCAAACCGCGAACCCGTGAAGGTCTTTCTACCCTAATCCGCCGGCCCGGGGGGACAAGTCAAGCTGATGGCCTGCGAAGCTCGTCCGATTGCAATCTCAGGCTCGATGCTCAGTGGCCGTGTCCACCACCATGGAAACCGCCGCCGTGGAAACCGCCGCCGTGGAAACCACCGCCGTGGAAACCACCGAAACCGCCGTCGTGGAAACCACCGAAACCGCCGTCGTGAAAGAAGTTACCATGCCAATGATCCATTGCGTGGTCCCCCCAGAAGTGATGCTCCCGCCAGCCTGGATGCTCGCCCCAACCCCACATGCCAGGATAGCCGCCGAAGAAAGGCGAATAGCCGCCACCAAAGCCAAAGCCCGGGTAGCCGTAGCCACCGCCTATACAGCTCGTTAACAGCAGGCAGGCGGCCAAGGCCAGTACCGCTATTACCAGGTTGATGCGCCTCGGTTTTTGGTTACGAAAATGCTGCAGGTCGTCGCCGCTCATGGTATGCCGAAAGCTCCTTTGCCGCTCTTGTCGTAAAATCCCAGCCCCGGCGTGGTCTTGGCTGGGATATCAAGGCTCATGCGCAACTTTCCCGCGCTATCGTAAAAGCCCAGTCCCGGCGTGCCATAAGTATCCAGAGCCAGGGTGGCGCGGACATGGCCGCTTTTGTCATATAGATCCACCCCCGGGGTGTCGTTGAGGGCCGCGACATCCATGGTGGCCCGAACATTGCCTTGGCGATCGTTTAGATTGACTCCCACCGAGCCATCGTCGGCGATTCCGATAGCGCCGCGCACGACGCCGCTGAGATCGCGAACCACGAAACCCTGGGCCTCGATAATTTTGGGCTGGGGTGGTATCGCCTGCCCCATCACACCCAGGATTGCCAAGACAGCGATGATAACCGCGCCGCCCAGCTTCATCCGGCGATGGGCCGTGGTCAGGCGGTGATGGTCGCGTTCCAGGATAGCCATTCTCCGGATCAGGTTGTCGATCGCTTGTTGATCCATGCTAATGCCTCTGCTGCTGCTCTCCTTCGAGACTCTTGAACTCAAATCAGGCGCATATTCCTTATTTTGCGGTTGTTTGCATCAGGCCCTTGAAGTTTTACTAGCATTAGCCATGCCGAGACTTTCGGCAAGCACCGGAGCGGCTTAGCGCGAGGTCTGCCCACCTTGACCGCCCGGGGATTTCCTCTTAGCGTCTTAAAGCATTCGCCTTCAGGCTGGGGTGGCCTGCGACTTTGGTTACCGCACGGCGGACTTGGCCAAACTAAGCGTGGAAAAATACCGTGGCGAGGAAGCAAATTCCCCAGAGTGCGAGCGGACAGCCCGCCCCACTTCAGCTATTGCTCCGGTATTTGCGGATCTCGGGTCTGGTCGCCGTGCGCGGCCTAACGATGACGTCGGTGGGGGCGCTGTGGCTGCTGTTGTCGTGGCCCGGGACCTGCTGGGCCTATATCGATCCCAACGCGGGTGGGTTTCTGGCCCAGCTACTGGCCCCGTTGCTGTCGGTGATCGCAGCCTTTATTTTTTACTGCCGCCGCGAGATCGCCAAAATCATCAGACCAAAGGTCCGAAAGATTGAGCAAAAGGAAGAAGAACCTCAGGTCAAGCCCTGACCGCGGGGAGGTCGTGGCCGCTCCGCTTCGCGCGGCCGCCCCATTGCAACTGTGGTGGCTGTTGTTCCGCAACCTTGCGGTTCAGAGCCTGCTGTTTTTGCTCCCCGTTTTGGTCACCCAGCAGTTGCACGCGCTGTCCTTTATTCTTTCCACGCGTGGCGCGATCGCGGAACTGGCCCTGGAGGGCCTGGTAATCGTGCTGCTGGAGGCAACGGTGGCCGCTTTACTGACCATCTTGCTTGCCCTCGGCCATGCGCTTGATCTGTTGCCGGCCGGAGCAGACGGCGCTTGCGCCGGGTTTTTAGCCACCGTCATGAGCCTCATCTGCGTCCTGGAATTTTTAAGCCCACTGGATGGAATCGTCGGTTTGCGAGCCAGTTCGGCAGTGCAGCTTGCGGCAATCGCGCTAACCATCGCGCTATGTGCGCTTTGGGGATGGCGGCGGGTGTTTGCCCGGCTGACCCGGCTCAATGCTTCGGCCCAAGTTGTGGTGGGGGTAATTCCGCTGTTGTTGGTCGTGGCCTTGAGCGGAGGCTACGGCTGGCGCAGCTTCGATCCGATGCCACATGCTTCCACGGCCGCGGCCGATCCGCCTTCCCGACCCAATATCATCCTAATCAGCCTGGACGCCCTCAGCGCGCAGGACATGTCGCTGTACGGTTATCGCCGTCCAACCACACCTAACCTTCAGCGCCTGGCCCAGCGCAGCTACAATTTCGTCAACTTCTCCAGTACCTCGGATTTTACCACGCCGGCCACCGCTTCGCTGCTAACCGGCCAGTACCCGATTTCAGACCAGGTCTTTCAGCTCTACGGCCATGTCCCGCGCCGATGGAGCAAACGCAATCTAGCCTGGTTGCTGCGCGCGCACGGCTATACCACCGCCGCCATTGTCACTAATCCAGCGGCTCATCCGCTGACCCTGGGTCTGAGCGATTCATTCTCGTATTTGCCCCAACCACCGATTACCCACTGGCTTTATCCCGGCACTTTTCTGCTTCAACTGCGCCATAGCTTGCTGTTCGACAGCGCCAACGCCCTGTCATTGTTTTTTTTGAAGCTGAGCGGGAGATGGTTCAGCAGTTTCAATCAGCACGGCTGGGTCGAGCCCCGGACTGTCTTCGCAAGGGCTGAAAGCTTCATTGGGGGCTGCCCTGAACCGTACTTTTTGTGGCTACATCTGTATCCTCCGCACGCACCCTATGTGAACGATCCGCGCTACCGCGGTCTGTTCCTGAGCGGGTCTGCTTTCACTACCCAAAGCCAATATCTGCGGCATCTGCCGGGGCCGGCCTACTCGTCCGATCAGCAACCCACTATCGACCAACTGCGCGCGCGCTATGATGAAAGCATCCGCGAGGTTGACGATGACCTGGGGGAGTTCCTGAGCTGGCTGCGCCGTCATCAAAGCGGCAACGTTATTGTCGTCGTGACCGCCGATCACGGCGAGAGCTTCTCGGGCGGATGGTACGGCCACAGCTCGCCCTATCTGCGGTACTCCGAGACGCACATTCCGCTGCTGCTGTCGTTGCCGGGGCAGGAGCGCGGCTTCGACGCGACGCAGGACGGCGATCTGTCCGATGTTGCGCCGACGCTCCTGGCCTTGTTACACATCGCGCGGCCGACCTGGATGGATGGTCATTCGTTGCTGGCGCCTGCCAGCGCGAGCCAGCCCTGGGGTCCCAGTTTTTCGATGTATCTGGCCCGCGCTCGCCCGCAAAGCCGCCCTGCTTATGGCACCATCGCGGCCACCTCGAGAAATTTCCACTTGGTGTGGTATTTTCCCAATCAAGGGGTGCAACTGTACGATGTGCGGCAGGACCCGGATCAAACCGATAACCTGGCCTTAATCTATCCCCACGTGGCGGCTGCGCTGATCGGCTCGATCCGTCAACGCTTTGGCGGACAATTGGATCTTAACGCCTCGGCGCCGCCCTCGTGAGCGCCGAGAGTTGGTCGCGTCCGCTGCTCAATTTCGACCTGCGCGCGTGGCGTGGGCTGCGCCGGCGCAATCCCTCGTCGCTCGGCTGGCAACTTGAGCTGCGATGTTATGTGGCGGGCGGAATGCTATCAGCCCTGGGCGCGATCCAGCAGGCGCTTTACAGGGGGGCCCTGCAGAAGCTGGAGCTGCGCCCGCCCCTGTTTCTGGTGGGGCACTGGCGCAGCGGCACCACCTTACTGCACGAGTTGCTCGCCCTGGATTCCAACTTCCTCACGCCCAGCACCTACGCCTGCTTCAATCCTCAGCATTTCCTGTTGACTCGGCACGCCGCGGCCAGCTCCGCCCGCGGCATGCTTCGTCCCACCGGGGATATCGAGGTCAGACCCGACTCGCCGCAGGAAGAAGAGTTCGCGCTCCTGTGCCTGGGCGCGCTCTCACCCTACGAGGCATTTTTATTTCCCGCCGCACTGTCCCAGGTGGCCGAGCTCAGCGACCCAGGGCGATTCAAACCGGCGCAAGCCCGTCGTTGGGACCAGACCATGACTTGGATTCTCAAAGCCATCGCCTACGCCGGTGGGGCGCATCGGCAACTGCTGCTGAAATCGCCTCCCCACTCCTTTCGCATCGCCCGCTTGCGCCGCCTATTCGAGGGCGCACGGTTTGTGCGAATCGTGCGCGAGCCGGGGGCCGTTTTTGCCTCGACCTTACGCTTGTGGGAGAGCATGTGGCAGCGCTACGCGCTGTCCCCGCCGCCGGCGCGCGAGGTTCTGATCGACGAGTTATTGAAGATCGGATTGGACCTGGATCGCACCATGGGGGAAGAGCTGGACCGGCTGCCGGCGCACGACGTCGCCACTGTGCGCTATGAGGCGTTGGTGACGGACCCCTATCGCACCATCGGTGCACTCTACGCGCAGTTACGCCTGAAGGAGCCCGCCGGCTTGCGCCCGCGCATCGAGGCCTACCTGCTGCGCCATCCGACTCCGGCCAGGCTGGCGCAATCCTCCGATCACCCGCCATGGCGCGCGCGAGTCGAAAGCGAGTGGGCGGCCCTTTACGAGCGCTATCAGTATGGGCGAGCTTGATTGCCCAAGGGCGGAGAAGGGCGGCTGGCGAAGGGCGGTCACGATTCGCGTCATGGCGTGATTGCGTGGCGGGGGCTGGCCGCTCTACGATCACGGCTTGCGTCCTCGCGGCAAACCGAGCAAGGCAGGCGACACCGTAGATGCATAGACCAAGGTTTCTGGATCGAATGGCCGCGGAATTGGGCGATGCCCACGCCTTTTGTTCCCGCTACGGCGGTCGGCGGGCCTTTCAACCTGCTTACGTTGAACCCAAGTGGTCGCGCGATCGAGCCGTGCAGGTCTCCCATATTCAGCTTCGCCTGGCGCTCGATTTTAAAACCCAGAGCCTGGCAGCCACCGCCACCCATACCATCGAGGTGCTGGCCGAAGAATTGAGTTGGATCGAGTTCGATCAGGTCGATTTGTCATTTAGCGAAGTTCGAATTGACGGCAGCGCGGTGCCCTTCGAGAGCCGCGATGGGAAGTTGCGGGTGATCCTGGCACGGCCCCTGGCGGTGGGTGCGAGGGCTGAGATTGCGATCGATTATTGCACCACCCGCCCGCGTCGAGGATTGTACTTCGTGGCGCCCGACGAGGGCTATCCCGACAAACCTCGCGAGGCCTGGACCCAGGGCGAAGATGAAGACAGCCGTTTCTGGTTCCCCTGCTATGACTATCCCAACAACAAGGCGAGCAGCGAAGTCATCGTTACCGTGCCGCGCGATTTCTTTGCCTTGTCCAACGGCGCGCTGGTGGAAATCACCGACGATCCGACGGCGGGGCTTAAGACTTATCATTGGCGCCAGGAGCTGCCTCATTCGGCATACTTGATCATGCTGGCGGTGGGCGAGTTCGTCGAGATCGCGGAGCGCCATGGCCAACTGCCTGTGCTGTATTATGTCCATCCTGGACGCGAGGCGGACGCGCGCGGCGCTTTTGGTAACACGCCGCGAATGATCGATTTTTTCGAGCGGCGAATCGGCGTCCCTTATCCCTATGCCAAGTACGCCCAGGTCGCGGTCAGCGATTTTATCTTCGGCGGGATGGAAAACATTTCGGCCACTACTCAAACCGCCGATACCCTGCACGATGCGCGCGCCCATCTGGACTTCAGCAGTGATCCGCTTGTCGCCCACGAACTGGCCCATCAATGGTGGGGTGATCTGGTAACTTGTCGCGATTGGGCCCACGCCTGGCTCAACGAGGGATTCGCCACCTACTTCGAGGCGCTGTGGTGCGAAGAGGATTTGGGGCCGGACGAATTCGCTTGGAACCTCAAGCAGGATCGTGAGAGCTATCTGGCCGAGGACAGCAACCATTATCGCCGGCCGATCGTGTGTAATCGCTACCAAGCGCCAATCGAGCTGTTCGACCGCCATCTGTACGAAAAGGGCAGCTTGGTGCTGCACATGCTTCGGCGCCTGCTCGGCGATCGGCTTTTTTTCAAGGCGCTCCAGCTTTACGCGGTTCGCCATCGGGCTCAGAACGTCATCACCCAGGACTTGCAAAAGGCCTTCGAGGACGCCACCGGTCGCAATCTGGACTATTTTTTTGATCAATGGGTCTACAAAGAAGGCCATCCCGAGCTAGAAGTCTCCAGCCATTATGATGACAAGACGAAGTTGGTGACCATCACCGTTAAGCAAAATCAACGAGTTACGGAGAAGACCCCGCTGTTTCGTCTGCGCGCCACCGTGGCTTTGATGGATGGGGAAGGTGGGGAAATTCGCCATCAAATCGAGATTGCAGCGAGCGAACAGAGCTTCAGTTTCCTTTGCCCGGCCGCGCCCAAGGCGGTTCGTTTCGATCCCGCCGCCGACTTGCTCAAGACCTTGCACCATAAGCGTGGGCGCGAGGCGCTGGAGCTGATCCTGAGCAAAGCGCCCGAGGCGATCGGGCGGGCCGAGGCCGCGACCGAGTTGGGCAATGAAGGGGGTCCGGCCGCGATCGCGGCGTTGCGCCACGCCCTGCTCAACGATCCGTTCTGGGGCGTGCGCGCCGCCGCCGCGGCCGCTCTGGCTCGCATCCGAACCCCGGAGGCCTTGGCAGCCCTGCGCGACGGTGTAGCGGTTACGCCACCCAAGGCCCGACGAGCGGTGATGCGCGCGCTGGGCGCTTTTCGCGCGCCCGAGGCCGCCGACGCGCTCTTGCAGCTCCTGCACGATAAAGACGACAGCTACTTCGTCGAGGCCGAAGCGGTGTTGGCCTTGGCCAAAACACGCGATCCACGCGCCTTCGACATCGCGCGCCAGGCGCTGGAGCGCGACTCCTATTTGGACGTGATTCGCGCCCACGCCCTCAGCGCGATGGCGGAATTGCGCGACCCGCGCGCGATTGAGATCGCCAAAGAGCGTAGCGCCTACGGCCGTCCTGTGCGCGAGCGGCTGGCCGCCATCGGTGCGCTGGGCCAGCTCGGCCGCGCCCACGAGGGGCGGCGCGAGGAAATTCTGGAGCTGCTGACGGGGCTGGTTGACGACCGCGCCTTCTCGGTGCAAATGCGTCTGCCGGGTGCGTTAGAAGATCTAGGCGACCCGCGCGCCTTGCCGGCGCTTTACCGCTTAGCCGAGCGTACCCTGGATGGTCGCCTGCGCCGGCGTGCCGAGGAGAGCGCGGCAGGGTTGCGTGATTCGCGCGCGGCGGCGGAAGAAACCCAGCGCCTGCGCGATGAACTCGATCGGCTCCGCACGGAAGGCCGCAAGCTGCTGGAGCGCTTGGAGAAGGTCGAAAGTTTGAGCAAAAAGGGCGAGCCCACCACTCCCTCGGAGTAGGCGGTGGAGCAGCGCGCGAGGCCTGCTACCCGTGGGCTAATCGTGGAGCATCGGGTGGCGCGGGGATTTCGCGCGCGTTACGGGCTCTGACCCGCAGCTGCTGGTCAGTCGATCCGAAGAAGCGCGGTGTCCGCGCGGCCCGCTGACGCTACGGTGGCTTCAAGACCAAGCCCGCGCTCGCGCTCTTGGGCACCTTCGGCCTGATATGCGGCAAGCACTCATGCTCCGTAGCACCCGGACCGTGTCGAGGGCGCCCTATTCCTGATCCAGGTAGAAGCGATCCTCGTCTTTGTTGTAGCCGAACAGTTCGGCGAAGCGGCCCCAATTGACCAGGGTGTTGAAGAGTTTTTCCGGGTCTTCGTTGGGAAGCAGCATGGCCAGGTGTTCCAACACCACTTCCTTGGCCAGCGAGCGTTCTTCCTGGGTGCCCAGCAGCCGCACCAGGTAATTGAACAGCCCGTGCTCGCGCAGACGCTGGCGCAGAATAAGTTTGCGCTCGTTGATGTCGGCCTCCAGGAACTGTTTACCCTGGGGCAGGAGCACGAGGTCGCCGCCCGGTGTGTCAACCAGCCGCAGAATCTCGGCTGCCTTCATTACCTTGAGTAACTCGCTCAGGTTGAAGTTGAGGTCGCGGGCCAGCTTGTAGCCGTCCTCACGGCCGCCGCGCTCGTCGAGAATCTCAACCAGGCCGAAGACCTGCGGCAGATTGATGTCGGGAATGGGATAGATGCCGGACGCGCTAGACATCAGGCACGCTCCTCGATCAGCGAAAAGATGCGATCCGTCAAGCTGTTAAAAGCCTCGGTGCGCTTGTCGCGCGGGCGCGGCAGTTCGATTTGCAGGTCGGCGACGATGCGTCCAGGGCTGGCCGCCATCACGATAATCCGGTCGGCCAGCTCAACTGCTTCCTCGATAATGTGGGTGACCATCACCATGGTATGCACGGGCATATCGGGTAATTGCCACATGTCCAAAAGCTCCCCGCGCAGGCTTATCGCGGTCAGCGCGTCCAGAGCCGAAAACGGCTCGTCCATCAAAAGCACCTTGGGTTCGACCGCCAAGGCGCGGGCAAAGCCGACCCGCTGTTTCATCCCGCCCGAAAGCTCGCGTGGATAGGCTTCTTCGAATCCATCCAGACCGACTTTGTCGATATAAATGCTGGCCCGCCGTTCCCGTTCCACCAGCGGCACGCCACGCGCCTCCAGGCCCATCTCGACGTTGGCCTTGACTGACAGCCAGGGCAGCAGGGCGAAAGATTGAAACACCAAGGCGCACTCGGGGTTGATCCCGTCGATCTGACGGCCTTGATAAAGCACCTGACCGGTGGAGGGCGGAATCAAGCCGTTCATGATCCGCAACAAGGTTGATTTACCACAGCCCGAGGGGCCCACCATTGCGATAAACTGCCCCTGTTCGATGGTAGTCGAGATCGAATCCAGCACCAGTAGGCGGCCGCGGCCGCGGCTGAACTGCTTGGAAACCGTTTTGAGCTCCAGCAAGGCCATGGGTCTGCACACTCTGAATCACGCATCGGCGAGGCCCTAATAATCCACTCGAAAGCGCTCGGTGCAGAACTGGTAGAGCGGGCGCCAGAATAAGCGGTTAAGCGCCATCACGATTAGAACCATTGAGAGCAGACTAAGCAGGATCATGGTGCCATTTCCAGACTCGTAGGTGGCTCGGTCCAATAGCGCACCCAAACCGAGCACCTGGTAGTGGCGACCACGGTAGATGAAATACTCCGACAGGATTAGCGCGTTCCAGCCCCCACCCCAGGCGGTGATGCTGCCGGTGATAAGCGAAGGCATCAGAGCCGGGATCATCACCTTGCGCCAGGTCCCCAGGCGAGAGAGGCCGAAGCTACGGCCGGCCTCTATCAGATCGGTGGGGACTTGGCGTACGCCAGCCAGCAGATTGAAGAGCAAATACCACTGCATGCCGGTTAGAATCAGCAGTACCGCGGCCAAATTCATGTTACCGGTCAGCCGGATGACAAACAGCACCAGTACCGGGAACAGGGCAGTGGCCGGCATCGAGCCGGCGATTTCAGCCAGCGGCGCCACGATCCGCGAAAAGCGTGGGCTATCCGCCGCCAGCAAAGCGCAGGGCAAGGTCCAAGCCAACGAAATCAGATAGGCGAGCAATAGCCGGGCCAGCGAAGCCAGCGCGGCCAGTGGAATGAGGCGGGCCTCGCTGGGCCAGGGGCGCGCCAGGGTGCGGACCAGCACCACCATCCCGTCGATCAGGATGTAGCCGAGCAGCCCCAGGCTCAGGGCCAGGGCCGCCCACTTAAGCAGCCGCAGGGGGCCTTCCAGATGCCAGCGCGGATAGGTTGGCTTGCGCGGCAGGCGTCCCTGCAATTTCACCAAGGGCCGGAAGAGAGCGCGAAAAAGATGGCGGAAATTAATGCCCCAATCCTCCAGCACGGTGAAAATGCCCACCGCGCCAGGCTCCTGCGAGGCGGCAAATTCATAGCGAAACTTGGCCGCCCATTGCGACAGCGGCTGCCAGACGAAGACGTCCATTATCAGGATTATCGCCAGCAACATCGCCAGCCCGGCCACTAACTCTCCCGTGCGTCCCTTGTCGGCCGCCTCCATCAGGAAGCTGCCCAAACCGGGCAGCCGATAATGGGCCGGGCCTACCGCGATGATCTCGCACGCGATGAGAAAGTACCATCCCGCCACCCATGACAAGATGGAGTTGTAGACCAGCTTGGGCACGGCTGCGGGCAGATACAACCGCTTGAGCCGGAGCCAGCCCTTGACGTTGAAAGCGTCCATGGCTTCCAGCGAATCGGCTGGGATGGTCTTTACCGCCTCGTACACTCCCAGCGCCATGTTCCAGGCTTGGCTGGTGAAGATCAGAAAGATCGCGGCTAGTTCCACGCCCAGCCGGGTGCCGTTGAACAGGGCGACGAAGAAATAGATCGCGGCAGGAAAAAACCCCACTACCGGCACCGACTGGGCGATATCGATGGCCGGAATCAGGAAGCGCTCACGCCGGGGTGAGGCAGCCGCGTTGAGGCCGTATGCGATGGCGAAGAGCAGGGAGAACACATACGCGATCAGCATCCGGTAGAACGAGCAGAAGGCGTAGTAGGGCAGATTGCCCAAGGCCACGCTCAGATGGGGCGGCAGGATGGTGGCGCGATGGCGGTACTGGAAGAACAGCGCCAGCAAGCCGGCCAAGGCGGCAAACCAGCTCAGCCAGCCCAGCATGCGGCGCAGATTGGGAAGGCGCAGTTCCATCGCGGTTGCTGTCGTGCCTTGAACGGCTCCAATCGCAGGTATCGCCGATGGCTGGCGGAGCCGCGAGGGCCACCTGACCTGTACGCCGGGCGATCATCCTGAGGCCTTCCTGAACGTTCCCTGGTCCTGTCCTTAGCCCGCGGCCTTGCCCCGGTCTCATGCAATACCGGGTGCCGCGGGCCCCCGAAGGGTCATCAAACCAGCTCTGCCCCTCCACCGCCGCAGAATTTTCCCCCACCCGCCCCAACTGTGCAACCGTGGGCCGAGGAATTTGCCGCATCCGTCCGCCAGATTGTAAAGTCGCGCATGAACGGCGATCCTAAGCTCAGGAGTAGCAGCATGGACAGATTTTATCGCGCCGACGTCATCGGCTCGTTACTGCGCCCGCCTTTTCTCAAACAGGCACGAGCGGCCTGGGAGAGAGGGGAGCTCAGCGCTCCGCAATTTAAGCGGATCGAGGATCGCGCTGTAGATGGGGCGATCGCCCTGCAAGAAGGGGTGGGGCTGGAGGTAGTGAGCGACGGCGAGATGCGGCGCAGTCATTTTATCTCGCCGCTGAGCGACGTTATCGAGGGGGCCCAAGTGATTCCGGCCTTCAAACGCACCTGGCGTCGGCGTCAGAGCGCGAACGAGGAAGGGCGCCAGATTGATTTGCAGGTCCAGCTTGCGATTGTCAGTCCGATTCGGCGTAAACGTTCCTTCGCCCACGAAGAATTCGCTTATCTGCGCGCGCGCGCCCGTGCCGCCCTCAAAATCGGCCTGCCCAGCCCCTTGATGATGGCGCTGCGTTACTCGCCTGAATATTCCAAGAGGGCGTATCCCGATCCCTTCACGCTCTTTCGCGATGCCGCCCAGATCGTACGCCAGGATGCCGTCGAGCTGGCCGCGATGGGCTGCCAGTACATCCAGATCGACGCGCCGGAACTGGCGATGCTGTGCGATCCGGTGCGCCGCCAGGAAGACTTTGCCGCTCGTGGAATGGATCCGCATCGCATGCTGACCGAGGGCTTGGAGATCATCAATTCGGTTGCTACCGTGCCCGGCGTCACTTTCGGCCTGCATCTGTGTCGCGGCAACAACGAGGGCTATTACGTGGCCGAGGGCGGCTACGAAGCCATCTCGCGAGAAGCCTTTACCCGTGCCACCAATTTCAGCGTCTTTCTGCTGGAGTACGACGACTGGCGCGCAGGTGGCTTTGAACCGCTGCGCGACCTGCCCCAGGACAAGCGACTAATCTTGGGCCTTATCTCAACCAAGCAGGAAACGCTGGAGTCTGCTGCCGTGATCGCCAAGCGGATCGAAGAGGCGGCGCGCTACTTTCCGCGCGAACAGCTCGGACTATCGACCCAATGCGGCTTCAGCTCGACTTGGGAAGGCAATCCGCTTAGCGAAGGAGCACAGGCCGCCAAGCTACGGCTGGTGGTCGAGATGGCCCACCAGCTATGGCCCTGAATCGCGCGCCGGGCCCGAGTGCGACAACTGAGGCGTTATTTTCAGGGCAGTTTGGATTCGCTGCCAGCGCCCTGAGCCACGAAACCCGTGGCTTGAATGAAGCTCTGTCTTTAAGAATAGCTTTCAGCAGTGAAAGCGCCCAGAAGTCAGTTTTGTACATGAGCGGCCGTGCCCTATCAAGGTTGTATAATGAACGGGATAGCGCTTTGGTGCTTTAAAAGTGGGGCGAAAGGTTTACGCTGGGGTGGCCAATAGTCACGGATTCATAATTTTGTCAAGCACAATGCTTGTTATTCCCATACTGCTACTTGATTGCTCTAGCCTTCGCCGCGCGCTACACAATAGTTCCGTGCCATGCGCATGGGGTCGCGGTTAGCGGATTGGGGGCGCGATGGCGGTTGGCTATGCGATGATAAAACGAGCCATCAAGTCATTGCGATGCACGCGCTGCTGGCAGGGACTCTTATGAGTCGTTGGCCGAGTTGCAGCGTTAGCCGCACGACGCCTTTGCCCGCTCGGCGGGCAGCTTCCCAGTTATTGCTCTCAGTTTTAAATTTTGCGGGTCTTGACGCCGACAGTTGGTCGCGACCTGCGCGGCAGTTAGTTGCCCAGCCCACGCAGGTATGCCTGGGCTGGCTGGCCTGGCCGGTGCCTCGATAGGGAGGAAGCAGCCTTTGAGAGATGGACCATCGGTGCGCCGGTCATTAAGATCGGCGCGGTTGGAACCCCAGCCGGCGCCATCATCGTCGACGGCGTTGCTTGTCTGTGCCCCTAATTCCAGCGCGCTTCGCACGCTGGAAACTCGTCAGAGCGCAGCCTACCATGCCACTCCAGCGCCAGCCTCGCTTACGCCGACGCTCAAGATGGAAACCTACCTGCCGCTCAATCTGCGAGGGTTTCTGCTCCAGGAACTGGGCTCGAAGGTACGCATCGACGACAACATGATTACGGCGGCCGAGCCGGTTGCGCATGAGGCCTTCATGCGCGAATTGGCCCGTGCGATTCGACGCTTTTCCTTCAAACGAGCCCAGGAATCGTGGATCGAGGCCGTGATTGGCAGCGACGCGCTGGAGCAGGCGATGGCCGAAGCGGCGCTGGGCTTGACCCAGGTCGTGCTCTGTCTGGGCTGCGGCCGTCTAACCCTGACTCCGGATGCCTTGGCCGCCCATCGCAGTTCCACCTGCCTACCAGTGGCTTTACATCACGCGATGGCGCGAGCCGAAGCCGGAGAACTGGCGGCCAGCGCGCTGCGGCCATTGCTATACCAACTAATTCAGAGCTTCCGCGACGAACGCCAAGCGCACGGGCTACCTCACTTCGAATTAGATTACTATCTGCGGGCAAGCCAAATAGTCTTTACTTGGCAACCGCGCTCGGGGTAGCCAAGCTTCCATTAAGCCTCGGTGGTGGAGGGTTAAGCCGGCTGCCTCGTCATCGTTCCTTCCAAGGGCTCAGCCTTGCGTGGTCGCGCGCCGGGTGTGGGGAATAGCCGGGCGCTGCCGTTATCAATGGAACCGAAGCCGCGAATGGCCTCCAGCACGCTTATCGATCAAATACGCGCGGGCGAGGCCATGCGCCGCCAACCGAACACGCTGGCTGTGCTCGCCTATCGCCGAGTGGTCACCCGCTATCACGCGGGGGATATGGCTGGAAAATCGCGGATGCTAAACAGTGGCGGCGCGGCGACGGCGTTGTTCCTTGCGCCGGCGACGTTGGGCTTCGGAGCGCTTGCGCTTGCGTCGAACGCTGGGCTTTTCGTAAAAAGCCCGCTTTTTCATCTCTTTGAAAACCCCCTCTTTGGCCAGCTTGCGCTTGAGCACCCGCATGGCCTGATCCAGGGAGCCTTCTACTCTGATCTCCATTACGCCTCCGCAGGGCAAGACCCTTAGGCGCCTAAGCTTAAGGCCGGCCTCGAAGAGTGTCAATCAGGTTGGGAACCAGTGGGGATGTCAAAATACGCGCGGCGGAGCGCTCAGCACCGCCTCAGTGGTGCCAGTCATCGTGCCCGCCGATCGGACACGGGGGTGCAATCTAGCCGCGCCACTGACGACCGCAAGGCTCCTGAAGACCGGTCGGCAGGAGCAGGGCAGGGCTTCGTCGAACGATCCTTACAAAAGCGCGCGGCCGAGCAGCGAATGGCTGGTGGCTGACTCGATTCGTACCGCCACGGTGGTACCGGGAGCTATCTGGCTCGGGGTGGAGAAGACCGCGGTTTTGAACTGCGGTGTTTTACCCATCAGCAGCCCGTCGCCGCGCCGGGCTGCTCCTTCCACCAGCACCTGACAGACCTGACCCACCCAAGCCTGGTTGCGCTGCGCGGAAATGCGCTCCTGAAGCTCGATTACGGCGGCCAGCCGGCGCGCCTTCTCGGTCTCGCTGACTGAATCGGGGCGTGCGGCGGCGCGGGTATGCGGGCGGCGGGAATATTTGAAGGTAAAGGCGGAATCGAACTGCACGGTGCGCATCAATTCCAAGGTGGCGTCAAAATCTTCCGCGCTTTCCTCGCAAAAGCCCACGATCAGATCGGTGGAAAGCGCGAGATCGGGAATGGCGGCGCGTAGGCGTGCGACCAGCGCGAGATATTCCTGCACGCCATAGCCTCGCCCCATCGCAGCCAGCATCCGATCCGATCCCGATTGCACCGGCAGATGCAAATAAGGCTGAACCTTGGCTTCGCTCGCCATCGCCTCGATCACCGCCGGACTCATGTCGCAAGGATGGGGTGAGGTGAAACGGATGCGTTCAATACCCTCCACGCCGGCCGCGGCATGCAAGAGGGCGGCGAAGTCCACCGCCTCGTCGCGATAGGCGTTGACGGTCTGTCCCAGCAGGACCACTTCCCTGACTCCGCGTCGGGCCAGTACACGCAATTGTGCCATCAGCGCGGCTATTGGCACGCTGCGTTCGCGCCCGCGGACATAAGGGACGACGCAGAAGGCACAAAATCGGTCGCATCCGCGCATGATAGTCACATAAGCGCGCACGCCGCTTTCCCAATCTGGGTCGAGATCGGCGTAAGTCTCGTTACGGTCCAGGCGTACGTCGACTACCGGATCGAAACCGGCGTCGGCCAGCATCCGAGGCAACTGGCGATAAGCATCGGGGCCTGCGACCAGGTCCAGGTAAGGTGCCTTGCTGAGCAGCGCGGCGCGATTGTTTTGAGCCATGCAGCCTACCAGCCCTAGGCGCAGCGCGGGTTGCCGCTCCTTGAGCCGGGCCAGCTCCGATAGCCGGCTCAGCACCCGCTCCTCGGCGTGTTCGCGAATCGCGCAGGTGTTGAGCAGGATGACGTCGGCCTGTTCGGGCGCATCCACGCTGATATAACCGGCGCGCCGCAACTGGCCGCCGATCAGTTGAGAATCGGCGACGTTCATCTGGCAGCCGTAGGTTTCCAGATAAAACCTGGGAGTCCAGCCAGCATTATCGATAGGTGCGTGGTCCATGGCGGATGACCCGGAGCGATCTTACCCGCCTGCCGCCGCCGCACACAATGGCGTGCGCTTTGAGATGAGCCTTGAAGAGCCGGCCCGAGGTGATTAATTTTTGGCCTATGACGCAGGCGCCTAAACAAGCTTTTGAGCGTATGGAAGCTACCCTCTTGGCCTGTCCCAAATGCCGAGTCGCGGTGCCCGTGCGCAAGCGTCTGCTGCTGGTTTTGCCCACCGGCGACAAGTACGAGTATGTCTGCCCGCATTGTGGCTCGACCTGCGGCAGTACGGTAGAGCGCTCGCCGCAAGGCGGCTGGTTGGGTTAGCCGGCAAGCGGAAAAATAAACCGAGAGGGTGGGAGCTTACGCACCCACCCTCTCGGTATTCAGCCACACTATTGGACGATCTGGTTGAGGCCGCCCGGCGTCGCGTAGCGGTCCAGATTGAGGAAGCGCTTAGGCACTTCTTGATTGAACCACCAGTTCACGAAGGGAAAGGTCGAAGAATTGTCCACGTTCTGGACATCGGGGTTGAGATGGGCCCACAGCCCGCTGTAGAAGGAATACCCCCCTCCAGGAACGGGCTTGGCGGGATTGTAGTTGTACTGTCCGCGCCAGTACTTGCCATTCTGATCGAAATCGTCGTAGGCGATGGTCATCACCTGCTCTTTATCCAGCCAGATGTAATGGTTGGCTTCGCAGTAACCCGCGGCGTAGCGCGGCAAGCGCTGCGTGGCGAGCTGATACCACACGCGCACTTCCCAATGGCCGCCCAAGGAGTCCTTGGGCCAGATTCCGTAATGGATGTCCCAGTTGCTCTCCTTGGTGGCCTCGATCAGGCGATTGGGCGGTACCACATAGGTGATCTCCTGCTTGGCGCCCAGGAATTGGGCTTTGAACCAGACCGGCGGCAGTTGGATGCGCGAGTGGTCGTCGTAGCTGAAATTGGAAGAGGCGGTAAAGGGGGCGCAGCGCGCGGCCTGAGATAGTTGTAGCACCCGCCGGATACTGGGAATGAAGGCATAGTTCTCCGGGATCCGATCGGGATCGCTGTAGTCCCATTCCAAACCCGATAAATACTGAATCTGAGTCGGAAATTCCTGTTCAATCGAGCTGGCAAAGTATACGCCATCCTTGTCTCCAGGCGAGCCTGGAATAACCATTGGATAGGCCGGATCGCTGTTATGCGACAGGACATAGTTGCCGATCCATCCCAGGGTGTCGGACCGATTGCCATAACGATCAATGGAGATGGTGTGCAGCCCATCTCCGGACATCATCGCCGGCTGGTACTGGAAATAGGCGTCGTACATCAGCTTGAAGCCGGCCAGCGGGTCCTTCATGTCCAGAGTGGGAAAGGGCATTCCGGCCACATAGCCCTTCATCCGATAACTGCCGTCGCCGGTGGGCTCCAACGTTACCTGCTTGCTGTATTTCTCGGTTGCGTCCCAGAAGCTGTGCGGGACCGGATAAGAAACCGTGGGTTTGATTACGATTTGATAATCGGCAGGCATGCTGAGTTGCACCTGGTTCATGGTGCATTCATGCCCCAACACCTCGGTCATGTGATCGAGGTATTGCTGACAGTTGGCTTTGGTTATGACGGTGCCAACCGGGATTTTTGCGAAAGGGTCGGCGTTGGCGGTACCGAGCCCAGCGATTGCCAGTAGTCCCACCGCGACTACCAGACTAATCAGTCTATTCATCCTACTATCCCCCGCTAGTTATTCTTCTCAGATGCGTTTGCTGTCCAAGGGTTGCAAATGACTCTGGCGCGAAGGAAACGAGCAATCGCCATCTTCGCCCCGAGCCACTCGTCGCGGCGTCATCGGGCGCAGCACCGGATTGGCAAACAGGCCACCAGCACGCTCGCGCGGCTCGCGAAAAGCCGCAGGTTTGAGCAGCAACGTTACCGGCTTTAATTTAACCGGCCCGAAGCCCAGATTGAGATAGACGGAAAGCTCGTCGGAGTGATTCCAGTCCGAATTGCCGGCGATGCTAGTGGCTATCGGAGGAGGTGCGTGCAGCGCCTCCATGGCGTCGGCGGGTGGCAATGCGACCACCGCGCCAATGATGCTCAGCGCAAGTACGATTCTGACCAGCATGTGCGGCAAACTTTGTTCCCCCAGTGGGTAACGACCGTTCCCGACCCCAAGCTTCGAGCCGTAGGCCTCTCGCTCCGGCAGAAAGCTCGCACGTATCGCACGCTATGGCTGACCCCTACGCCCCCACTGTAACAAGCGGTGGCCATCTGCAATTGATCCATCCCCACGGAGCAATTGCCGAATTGCACGTACGCTACAAGGTGGGGTTCGCGATTGTCAAGGTGCGATTGCGGACGTGGCCGCGCCTGACGCTGCCATCGGGCTAACGCAACAATGCGACGTCTGACGCTTTGCCAAAGCGTCCGCGCTTTGTAAAGCTGCAAGATAACGCCAAGCTCCGGCTTCGCCGGGCGAGGAGAGAGAACATGGCCAGCCAGGTAGCCTCGCAGATAACCGCGCCGCTCAATTACCTGGGCGAGATGGACGAAGCGCCCTACAGCTATCGTTATGCACCGCC
This sequence comes from Candidatus Binataceae bacterium, assembly GCA_035294265.1. Classification (NCBI taxonomy): domain Bacteria; phylum Candidatus Binatota; class Binatia (SeqCode); order Binatales (SeqCode); family Binataceae (SeqCode); species Binataceae bacterium (SeqCode). Next base: position 56,431 of record DATGLK010000028.1, on the reverse strand, counting down.
GGCTGGGGTGCCGATGACCAACGTTCGCCACGATCCTCGCCCGCAGCCGATCCATGATGGGCGGCCGCTGGTGGACGAGCTGAGTCTGGATCGCCAGGGCTTCATGTTGCTGCGCAGTCCCACTATGGTGCGTGATTTCTACGACGAACAGGAGGTGCGCGCGGTCTACTATCCGGAGATCGAAGCGTTGGCCAAAAGCGTGACCGGAGCGGAGAAGGTGCTGATTTTCGATCACACCCTGCGCTGCGCCGCCTTGGCCAAGCGAGGCGAGCGCGGGGCGCGCGAGCCGGTCCGCAACGTGCACAACGATTATACCGCTAATTCGGGTCCCCAACGCGTACGCGATCTGCTGGAGCCGGCCGAGGCCAAGCTGCGTCTTAGCCGCCGCTTCGCCGAGATCAACGTCTGGCGGCCGCTGTCAGGCCCCGTGTTGGAATCGCCGCTGGCAATCTGCGACGCTCGCACCATCGCGCCCGAAGACCTCATTCCCAACCAATTGCGTTATCGCGACCGCAACGGCGAGACTTATTCTGCACGTTTCAATCCCAACCATCGCTGGTACTACTTTCCGCGCATGGAACGCGACGAGGTGGTCTTGCTCAAGTGTTACGATTCGGCCCTGGACGGCCGCGCCCGCTTCACCATCCATACCGCCTTTGATGATCCGACCTCGCCGCCATGGGCTCCCGCACGCGAGAGTATCGAAGCGCGGATGCTGCTATTTTTCGCCGCCACCGCAGAGACCTGAACCCGGTTGGCGGCTCGAGGAAAGACCAGGATGCCATATGTAGAAGCGATCGACCGGACCCGCCTCTATTATGAAGAAGTGGGAGAGGGCAAGTCGGTGGTGTTCGTCCACGAATTCGCCGGCGATTACCGCACTTGGGAGTTGCAAATGCGCGCGCTGTGTCGGCGCTATCGCTGCGTGAGCTTTTCGGCGCGCGGCTACCCGCCCTCCGATGTGCCGCGCGACGGCCTGCATTATTCGCAGGACTTGGCGCGCCAAGACGTGATTGCGCTTATGGACCATCTGGGCATAAGCCAAGCCCATGTGGTGGGCCATTCGATGGGAGCCTATACCACCTTGCACGTCGGCCTGCTCCATCCCGAGCGCTGCCTGTCCTTGACCGTCACCGGTTGCGGCTTTGCCTCTCATCCCGACCAGCGCGCCGCCAGCCTGGAGCTGATCGAGCGCAACGCCGACTTGTTTGCGCATGCCGACATCAAGGTCGCTGCTGCCCAGTATGCCGACGCGCCTAATCGTCAAGCCTTCAAACGCAAGGACCCACGCGGCTATGCTGAATTCGTCAGCCGCTTAGCCGAACATTCGGGCTTGGGCAGTGCCCTGACACTGCTGGGTGTGCAGCGCCGCCGCCCCACCCTGTGGGAGATGCAAGCGGAGCTGAGCCGACTCAGCCTGCCCCTGCTGGTAATCTGTGGCGACGAAGACGAGGATTGCCTGGATGCTGGCCTGCTGCTCAAGCGAACCGTGCCGCGCGCCGCGTTGTCGATCCTGCCGCGCAGCGGCCATTGTCTGCCAGTGGAGGAGCCGGCGGCCTTTAATGCCGCCCTGTTTGACTTTTTTGCCACGGTGGAAGCGGGACATTAGGATCGACGGCGGAGTGACGCCGGGCCTGCACGCTTGGCGACGAGCTTGAATTCGACTCGCAAAGCAACTAAACAGCAGGGCATGAGCGCGGGCGCGGTGCTGCCGGCCGGTTATGCCTGTGCCACAGCCTTTACGGGTACTGTCCGCGCGCTGCAGCCGAGGTTATGACCGTGAGCATCCATCAACGCTGAGCAAGCCCAAGGTGCGGCCGTGGGCCGCCACAAAGGAGTAATTTTTTCGATGGCTCTATGGAAACCCGATCCCAGTTTTTATCCTTCGGCCCGTCAGGCCTCGCAAGCCCCGCCCGAAAAACTAGCCTACGTGGTTAGCTTCGATCCCCAGGCTGCTCTCGGTCAGGCTCATGGGCGCCATGATGCGCTCAACGTACTCGATCTCGATCCCGCCTCCTCCAGCTTTGGCAAAATCGCCGGCCGTTTGGAGATGCCAGGGATGGGCGACGAGATGCATCACTTTGGCTGGAACGCCTGCAGCGCCGCCCTGTGTCCCTATGCGCCTCATCCCCACGTCGAGCGGCGCTACCTGATTGCTCCCGGTCTGCGCTCCTCGCGCATCTATATCATCGATACCAAGCCTGACCCGCTGCGGCCGTCGATCGCGCGGGTGATCGAGCCCCAGGAGCTGGCGGCACGCACCGGCTACAGTCGCCCACATACCGTTCATTGCGGCCCCGACGCGATTTACCTAAGCGCCCTAGGTGCGCCCGACGGGAACGGGCCGGGCGGCTTGTTTTTGCTCGATTGCGAGAGCTTCGATGTCCTCGGGCGATGGGAAGTCGAACGCGGAGCGCAGAATTTGGCCTACGATTTCTGGTGGCATCTGGGCTACGACGTCGCCATCACCAGCGAGTGGGGCACGCCCAACATGATCGAGAATGGGCTCGATCTGGAACTGTTGACCGGTGGGCGCTACGGCCACGCGATCCACCTGTGGGACCTGCGCCGGCGCCGCCATCTCAAGACTCTGGACCTGGGCGCCGAGTATCAGATGGCATTGGAATTGCGCCCCGCTCACGATCCGACCAAGGCCTACGGCTTTTTCAACGCAGTGGTCTCGACCAAGAACCTCGCCTCCTCCATCTGGCTGTGGTCCCATGGCGCCAACGGATGGGAGCTCAACAAGATCATCGAGATTCCGCCCGAGCCCGCCGATCCGGCCCAACTGCCGCCCGCGCTCAAACCGTTCAAAGCGGTGCCGCCACTGGTCACTGACATCGTTCTAAGCCTCGACGATCGCTTTCTGTACGTCGCCTGCTGGGGGACTGGCGAAGTGCGCCAGTATGAGGTTTCCGATCCGCGCCATCCGCGCCTCACCGGGAGCGTGGCGATGGGCGGGATTGCTCGTCACGCCGCCCATCCCAAGAGTGGACCCCTCAACGGCGCGCCGCAGATGGTGGAACTGTCGCGCGACGGCCGCCGATTGTATTTTTCCAATTCGCTTTACGGCGCCTGGGATGCCCAGTTCTATCCCGAGGGAATCAACGGCTGGATTGCCAAGGTTGATGCAAACCCCGAGGGTGGGATGGCGGTCGATCCAAATTTCTTTGTCCCCTTTGAAGGCGAACGACCCCACCAAATCCGCCTGCAGGGTGGAGACGCTTCTTCGGATTCTTACTGCTATCCATGATCGCGGACTGGCCGTGGTTGGCGATTTGCCTGATGGGCGCCTACCACGGCCTCAACCCGGCAATGGGTTGGCTATTCGCGGTTTCGCTGGGCTTGCAGGAAGGAAAACGCACCAAGGTTGTTCAAGCCTTATTTCCCATCGCTTTGGGGCATCTGGCCTCGATCGCTCTGGTGGTCGCGCTGGTGGACTGGAGTCGACTGATAATCAGTCCGCGCGCGTTGGAATGGGGTGGAGGCTTGGCGCTCCTAGCCTTCGGCCTGTTTCGCCTGTGCTCCTCGCGCTGGCATTACCGCTGGGTCGGGATGCGGGTCAGCAGCCTGGACCTAGGCGTGTGGTCATTTCTTATGGCTTCGGCCCATGGTGCCGGCTTGATGCTGTTTCCCATCCTGATCAATCTGCCGGCCTGCGGTCTTACGCGTACCATTTCGACCGCGTCTACCTGGGCGGGCGTAATTGAAACCGGGAGTGCGGTCGTGATCGTCCATACCTTGGCGATGCTGCTGGTGATGGGTGCGGTCGCGCTGCTGGTTTACGATCGTCTGGGCCTGGCGATCTTGCGCAGTGCCTGGATCAATCTCGATAAGCTGTGGGCGGCCACGCTGGCTGCCTGCGGCCTGATCGTGCTGCTGGTCTGACAGCGATTAAATAAGCGAGTCCCGATTAAACGCTGCAAAAGATGGAAGGTCCGCCACGACGGCTCCTTTCGTCATTCCCGCGCGCCTGTCTGGCGCGCGCGAGGAATTCCGGATTACGGAAGCCGCGCGCGAGGATGAGGGGGAAGAATCGAGTAAAACAGCTCGGCCACTTTGACAGGCAGGGTTCGGTAATGATGGTAATGGACCCACGCCGGATCGTGAAGCTGCTCCGAATTGACCCCTGGGTTGGGACGCGCGACGCTGGAGCCTTTTTTGTGTTTTGCCGAGATAGTTTGAAACAAAACAACTTTACTGAATGTGCAAAATCGGAGAAAAACAAGATCGGCTCGAGAACCGGCGCGGAGGATTTCGCTGGCCGCGGTTATCTTTATTCACGATGGGTGTAGGGGCTCGTCAAGTCATTAAACGGGGAGTGCTAAACAATTTCATGGAACACAAAACGTTCAAATTCGTGGGCCTGTCGCTGGCTCTGCTCTTGACGTTCAGGGTTGGCGGGGCCCTGGCCGATTCGTCGACCCCGTTGCCGGTGGGCACGGTCATCACCAAGGCCAATTGCGCGAAGTATCTCGACCACATGGTTGAGGTGCTGGGTCACGAATGCACCTCAACCGCCGTCCAGACCAGCATTCCCAGCGACTACCAGATAGTGATTGGACCCACCGGTTCCTACCCCCTCCCCGCCAGCTATTGGGCAGCTACCGAAAAGTACAGCAAGCAGGTCACTTTGGTGCCCACCGCCGACGGCGGCTACCTCATCAAAAACTACATCGCGGGCCAACCTTTTCCCTTCGCCCAGCTCAGTACCAAAGATCCGCTAGCCGGCTACAAGCTGATGTATGACGCCTATTTTCAGTATCAGCCGGCGCGCATGATCGGCTACGGTCTGCGCTCCATCCTTACCGATCGCTACGGCAACCGCAGTGAAACCGACACCATCACCGGGGCCTACATGCTGGAACACAATACCGACCCCGCCTATCCGATGACGATGCCGAATTCGCCCGGTACCAAGCATGGAGTGTACATGGTGCTGTATTCGGAATTGCTTTTTCCCACTCAGCTTCAATATCTGTCCGGAGTGGAATGGGATTACAGCGATCCGGATCGGGTCCCCGAGAATTGGGCCTACATCCCCAGTATCCGGCGGGTCTTGGAACTTTCGCAGGCCGCTCGCTGCGCTCCCTACACGGCTACCGCCAACTTCAGTTATGACGACCATTCGCGCATCCAGCTACCCGCGGCTTGGTTCAAAGCCCAATACCTGGGCACTAAATATGAAATTGGCTACGTGGTCCCCACCGATCGGCTGAAGGCCTCCACCGAGGATAAGAATTGGGAATTTCCCTACAACCAATGGCCCTTGCCCTCGTTGGGCGGTCATTGGGAAACCCGCGCCTACTTGCAATTGGCCACCGAGCGGCTGCCACGTTACGCTACCGGCTATTGCGAAGCCAAGCATTACATCTGGCTGGACAAGGAGCAGACCGCGACGGTGGATTACGACGACTTTGACCAGAACGGTAATTTTTGGCGTGGCGAGTACAACTTCCTGCCAGTCAAGCCGGTTCCGGGGGGAGGCTATTCCTTTTATAACGGCACCTACGGCATGCAGAACCCCGATTTCCAGAACCTGAGCAACTCCACCCTGAGGCCGTTTCCCAAGTTCTGGTACAATCAGGATATTCCCACTCGCTTTATGAACCTGGATCGCTATGCCACTCCAGCGGGTCTCAACGAGGTCGTACAGTAGGCGATCGTTCCAGCGATCACTACTCGGGCCTCGGCAGGCCGCCTCCTGGATAAAAAAGATGGCCTGCTTTCTCAATCTTGTAACCCTGATTGGGGTGAAGAGCGAGGAAGCAGGCCGCGCGCTGTACGCCTCACACAGCTACTTCCAATTTCAGTTACGACAATCATTCGCGCATTTATCCGCGGCTTGGTTCAAGGCTCGATAAAGCCCGCGTCAGGACGGCTCTGAAACTGCCACCGGCTGCGCTCTTCGCCTGTCCAATTTTGTCATTAGCCTCCATCAGTCACTTTTAACATCGCGTGTAATCATAAAATTGCAGATAACAGCATAAATCTGCGTAGGTTAGAGGCTAAATTAAGATTTAGTGAATCATAATTTGTTATTGACATTTAAAATAAAGCTATTACTATCGCCAGTCGGCCTTAATGGCAGTTTGGTGTAGGCGTCGGCAAAACAAGAGGGCGGCATTGCGGCTCTTTCACATCTCGGAGGTCACAGCTGGGGCTAATTTGAGCCCAGAGAACGCTTTCAGAACAAATCGGAACAAAGAGGAGGATAGCCCGTGGAACGAAGTGTTCGCACGATTGAGGCTCTGTTAGTGTTCATTCTGAGCATGGTGTTGGCAGCCTGCTCGTCTGGCTCCAGTTCCAATCCCGCGCCAACGGCCGCGCCGACTGCGTCGCCGACGGCAGCACCAACCGCCGCCCCCACGCCCACGCAAATTCCCGCTACACCGACTCCGACCGCGACGCCATCACCTGCCCCGGCGGCGGCGGCAGGCGCGCCGATGGGCGCGATGGCGCTGGCTGTAACCGGTTCTTTCTCGCCCCCCTCGTTTGTACCCGTGATGCCCTCGGCGTTCCCGACACCGGGCGGTGGGATAGCTTCGGCGGCTGACCAACTGCCCAAGCCCGCGACCACGCTGGCACGGCTGGAGAATTGGATCGGCGGACAGGCCAGCCATTGGCGCCACCGGTTGGGGGAGCGCGAGGCTCTGGCCGCCACGCCCAGTGGCTACATCGCGGCGTACGCCCCGCTTGGGAGCTGGAGTGAGACCACCACCGGCGTAGCGCTAATTCCCATCGCGGGCAGTGGCGTTACCGGCGGCGTCATCGCGACTCCGGACGTAGTCAACTCGTGCTCGCTGGCTCCCAGCGGTACCTTCGTTGCGGGGAGCCCCAACCCCGAAGCAGTGTGCGTGGCCAACGGCACCGACATTTACTTGATCGATGGCACAAGCATCGTGAAAACTCTGACCAGCGGTGGCGCCGTCGGTCAGACGCTTAACTTCAGCGGCGGCTCTTGTACGACCTGCGGCGTGGTAGTGGACGCCTTAAGCGGCAACGCCGTCATCAGCGTGTCAACTGCGCCGGTCTCGGGGACGGTATTCGGCGGGTTTCAGTTGCTCAATTTGAAAAGCCAGGCGCTCAGCAACGTAATTGCGATAGGCCCCGATGATGCCATCGCCGAGCATTTCGGAGTTTTCCCGGTGAGCTCAGGGCTGTTCCTGACGCTCTCGCCGACCGAGGAAAATACCGGCAGCGATGGAGAAGACTATGACATCGTTGCCGTCGCACCGCCGTCCGGCACCAGTTCGGGTGGTAGTCTGAACTTGGCTTTTCTGGGTCGGTCGGCCCTCTCGTCCACGGCAATGGATACGGCGGCGCTGGATTCGACCGGGATCATTTACGCCCAGGACGAGTACACTGGCAATCTTTTCCTGGCCGATCTCACCCAGGCCACGGTCAATTCCTCGACCACTCCGCCCACTTGGAACGCACCCAACCAGATCCAGAGTTTGTCCGAGCTCAGCATAGGCCACATGGACGGGCTGGCGGTGGCCTTTGGGGCGCATGAGGCGCTGACGGAGCAGGAATTTGGCGCTAGCGCGTTCGGCGCGATCAAGCTACCCGCCCAAGCGGGCAGCGGCACGCCGGCGGCATCAGATTGGGTAATCGGTAGTATGCCTAACGATCCCTCAGGCGCGCCGTGGTCTAACCCGCTCGATCCTCACGGTCTGACCGCGGCCTTTGCGTCATACGCGGTGAGCAGCGGATCGATCACAGTTGGTCCGGGGCATGGCTTTGGGCTTCTGATGAACGATGCCCGGACGTACGTGGCGGTGATCGATCTCGATGCCATGCTGGCGGCGCCCCGCCAGGCCACTTCGGGTACGGGTTCGCACACCGTCAGCTCCAGCTATAACCTGGTGGCCAACGGCGTCGTGACGTTTGTGAAGTTTCCCTAGACTTCGGCTGGATTGACCCCTGGGAAGGGCTGGCGCGCAAGCCGCGCGCCAGCCCCGTGTCCCGTCGAGACTGCGGCTATTGCCGGCCTTTTGCGCCAGTTAAGACAGCCCCATCGCCAGCGCCATCGCGAGGATCAGGAATCCAACCCTGTGCCTTTCGTCGCGGTGTCTTCGAAAGGGCGCAGGTTCAGGCCCCATCTGCCTTCGGCGAAGTCCTTTCTCTGGCCGGTCTTGTATAAGTGCGGCAATCAAATCGTGTGCTTGACGGGCGGAGAGGGCTAGAGCGCAACAGGCTAGAGTTTTCGGATTGGTCGGGGCGGCCGGATTTGAACCGGCGACCACACGCACCCCAAGCGTGTGCGCTACCAGGCTGCGCCACGCCCCGACCCGCAAGCCTTTGACAGTATAGTGCGCGCCACCCTCCGGTCCAGAGCCCACGCCGCTCGCAAAGCCGCGTACGATTGCTCACCAGTTCCGTCCACGCCGAAGTTTCAGATTATCCCGAGTGGCCGATGCGAAGGGTGCCTTTCGTGGTAGCGCCGCGCTACAGGGCCTTAAAAGTAGAGCTCAGCTTTTGGGCGCGGGCGGCGCGGGGCGGCGGGCCGCGACCCGCGGCCGCCACTGCGTCGCCGAGCGCAGATCCAGGGCGAAGCTCCAGGCGTTGCGCGGTTGGCGGATCAGATGGACGATTTCGTCAGTGATGGCGGCCGGCGAGACAAAAGCGTCGGGCCCCGCTTCGGGTGCGGCCTCGCGCACGCGCGGGCTATCCACTGCGCCATCGACGTCGAGGGCGGCGGCGTGCACCCCGCGATGCATCAGCTCGTGGGCCAGCGACTCGGCCAGCGCGCGCTGGGCATTTTTCGAGGCGTTGTAAGCGGAATAGAGCGCCGGGCCGCCACGGCTCTCCGATCCCAGCAAAAAGATCACGCAGCCACCCTGCTGCCCTTCCGGACGCGCCAGCATCCGGCGGACCACCGCCTGGGTGCACAGAAATGGTCCGTAGGTGTTAACCTTGAGCTGAAAGTCGAACTCCTCGACGCTGATTTCTAGAAAACTTTTGCGCAGGTAGGCGCCAGCATTGTTGACCAGCACGCCGATCGGCCCCAATTCGCTTTCCACCGACGCCACCGCTGCTTCGACCTGCGCCGCAACCGCCACGTCTGTAGGCGCAACCAGCGCTCGTCCGCCCGCGCGGCGTATAAGGTCGGCGCTCTCTTCCAACTGCGACCGGGTGCGCGCGATAAGCCCGACCGCATATCCCTCGCGCGCCAAGCGCAAGGCTATCTCACGACCGATACCCCGGCCGGCACCGGTCACCAACGCCACTTTAGACTCCGCCATAACTCGCCATCTTAACCGCGGCGCGGGGTGCAGGAAAACGATCGCTCAAGCCAAGCGATTGAAAAAGGGCGGCAAACTCGGGTTGCATCGCGAGGGTATCCGCGCTGATCTTAAGAAGGTGGCGGAAAAAGGGCTTAAGTGGTGGGTTCGATGCTGATTACCGTTGACGTGGGCAATACCAACACCGTGATCGGAATCTACGAGGGGTCGCGTCTGTGTCACCATTGGCGGTTAGCCACCGTCAACGAACGCACCACCGACGAGTACGGCGCGATCCTGAACACGCTGCTGGGCGCGGCAGGCCTGGGCGGCGCGCTCCATCCTGACGGGGTCGCGATCGCCTGTGTGGTGCCGCCGCTCAATCAGGTGATGGAAGAGCTGGCGCAGCGCTATTTCCACAGCACGCCGCTGATGGTTGGGCCCGGGGTCAAGTCAGGGATGCCGATCCTTTACGAAAATCCCAAAGAGGTTGGCGCCGACCGGATTGCCAACGCGGTGGCCGCCTACGACCAGACCCACGAGGCCTGTATCGTGGTCGATTTCGGTACCGCGACCACGTTCGATTACATCACCGCGCGTGGCGAGTATGCCGGCGGCGCAATCGCGCCCGGGCTGGGGATCTCAATGGGGGCGCTGTTCGAGCATGCGGCCAAGCTGACCCGGGTTGAACTGGTGCGCCCGCGCGAAGTGGTGGGGCGAACCACCGTGGGCGCGATTCAGTCGGGCCTCATCTTCGGCTATACGGCGCTGGTCGACGGCTTGGTAGCACGCATCCGGCGCGAGCGTGGCGAGCCCGCCCGTATCATCGCCACCGGTGGCTTGGCCAGCCTCATCGCTCGTGAATCGGAAACGATCGAGCAGGTCGAGGAGTTTCTAACCCTGCAGGGCCTGCGCCTGATCTTCGAGCGCAATCGCAAGGGATGAATGGCGATGGCAGCGGGCGTTGAGCGGGTGGTCAAGGATTCGATGACGGGGCTCAAGCTGCCCGATTACACTCGCCATTCCGCCCTGGTAGCTAGTGTGTTGGGCCAAAATCCTGGTCCGTTCACTGGTCCCGGCACCAACACCTACCTAATTGGCCGCGGCGCCCATCCTATTTTGCTAGATACGGGACAAGGGATCGCAACCTATCCGCCAATCCTGGCTCGGGCGCTGGCGGAGTTGTGCGAAAGCGGCGCGCCCGAGCGAATCGTGCTCACCCACGCCCATCCCGATCACATCGGCGGGGTGGCCCAGGTGCGCGCGCGCTGGGGCGAGCTGGCGGTGCTCAAGCGGCCTTGGCCCGAGCGCGATATTGCAGCGGGGCTGTCTCCGACACCGATCGACGAGGGCGATATCGTCAAAGTTGCGGGCGCCACCCTGCGGGCCATCTTTACTCCTGGCCATGCCCCCGACCATTTGTGCTACTACTTGGAAGAGGAGCAGGCACTGTTCACAGGAGATGTGGTGTTGGGTGCCGGTACCACGGTAATTCCAGACGACAGCGGTGATCTGAGCCAATATATGGACTCATTGCGCCGACTGCTGAAGTTGGCCCCGCGCCGTATTTATCCGGCCCACGGCCCCGTGATCGAGGCGGGCGAGGCCAAGATTCGCGAGTACATCGCCCATCGCGAACTGCGCGAACGGCAGATCGTGGGTGTGCTCAAGGCGGGACCCGCGACGGTGGCAACAATCGTGCAGGTGATCTATCGCGATTTGCCCCAGGCGCTGCAGGGCGCAGCCGCCAGTTCGGTGCGATCCCATCTTAAGAAGCTGGCAAATGAAACGCGGGTGACGGTGGAGGCGGGAGCGGATTACTGGAAGCTTAGGGCATAGGGGCGCGCTTATGCGTAAACGCACAACCGCAATCCTTTTGCTGGCGACTGTACTGGCGACAGTGCGCTGCGCCCGTGCCGCCGGCGCTTCCCCAACCGGAGCCGTTGGTTCGACTCCAGTCATTCAGCCCAGCAACCCAGGCGATTCCGATTCCACGACCGTAATTCCGGTGGCGCCCAGCCAAAGCGTCCAGCCTGAACCCGGCCCCGACCAAACCGCCGCTCCGGCTCAGACCACCGCGCTTCCTCCGGTTTCAGCCATGCCCGACGAAACGGCTGTACCGCTTACCCCATACGTATACAGCCTGCAGGATTTCATGAACGAGGGGGGAGGACAAAATCCCATTGGGGTCGAGGTGCGTGAAGATTGCGGCCGGCTGCACCATGAAAAAATCTGCGGCCTGCAAGTGATGGGTGTTCAGCGCAATAGTCCGGCTTGGCGGGCCGGCATCCGGCCCTACCACGCACTGGGGCGCTATGTGCTCAACGGCGCCGGGATCGCCGCTGCGATGTTCTTTCCGCCCGTAATCGTAGCGGTGGGGATCATTGACCAGACCCACATCGGCGAATCCTATGACATGATCATCGGGGTCGATGGGCAGCGCGTGCGCCATATTATCGATTTAGAAGACTTGACCGCCAATGACAAACCCGGAGACACGCTTTACCTGATGATCGTGCGCGCCGGCAAGCGGATACAGGTCCCGGTGCAGTTGCCGGGCATGGGGGCGGCGACCGCAACGGCCCTGGCCCCTTTCACCAACTGAAAGCCGGCTCGTCCATTCGCGAGCCGGTTCCCATTGCCCAAGGCCTTCCAGTGAGCTTTACAAGCCACGGTCGGCTGTAATATTGATTAATCCGCTTGCGTCGAGGCATTTTGCCCGGCGAAAAGCAGCAGGGTGAGTGGTGAGGATGTAGCAGCCGCCGCGTTGGAGCAGCGGCTTGGTTGCCTGGATCCGTGACGGACCGGGACTCCGAGCAGGCCTGAAGTTGCAGCCTTTCGCACGGATCGCCGGTCGGCGGTCCGTTTTTTATTTCGGCGATTCCTTTTTGGTTTTAAAGAGGCCAGCGATGGAAGCGAAAGTGCGAGTGCCCGATCTGATTCGGATGAAGGAACGGGGGCGCAAAATCACCATGCTCACCGCCTATGACTTTCCCTTCGCCCGGCTCTTTGACCGGGCAGGAATCGACGTGCTGCTGGTGGGCGACAGCCTGGGCATGGTAGTGCAGGGAGAAGAGAGCACGCTGGCCGTTACGGTCGAGGATATAATCTACCATCTACGCATGGTCACTCGCGCACGCAGCCACGCCCTGGTAGTCGGCGACCTGCCTTTTATGACGTATCAGGTAAGCCCCGAGCAGGCGATTGCCAACGCCGGCCGCCTGGTCAAGGAGGGCGGCGCGGAGGCGGTCAAGCTGGAGGGGGGAAGCGCGATGGCGGCCACGGTCCGCCGCTTGGTCGAGGTCGATGTTCCGGTCATGGGTCATATCGGGCTGACTCCGCAATCGGTTCATCGCATGGGAGGCTTCAAGGTGCAGGGACGCGGCGTGGGCAGCGCCGCCGGCTCGCGCCAACGGCTTTTGGAAGATGCCGCCGCGTTGAGCGAAGCCGGAGTCTTTGCTCTGGTGCTGGAAGGAATTCCTGCGGAATTGGCGGCTGAAATCAGCGCCCAAAGCCCAGTACCCACCATTGGGATCGGCGCCGGTCCCGCCTGCGACGGCCAAGTCCTGGTGATGCACGATATGCTGGGTTTGAACGATACTTCCTCGCCCCGTTTCGTCAAACGGTATGCCGAGCTGTGGCAGGTGGCCAGCGAGGCCGCCGCCGCCTATGCCCGCGAGGTGCGCGAGGGAATTTTTCCCGGCCCGGAGCATTGCTATTCCCGCTGATTGGATAGCCGTTCGATGTTGACCCTGGAAAGCTTGGTCGCGATGCGCCAATGGGCGGCGCGGGCCCGCCAAAAGGGTGAAACGATCGCCCTGGTACCTACCATGGGAGCTCTGCACGCGGGTCATCTGAGCCTTATCCAGGAGGCTCGCAAGCGTGCCTCCCGGCTGGTGGTGTCGCTGTTCGTGAACCCCACCCAATTCGCTCCTGACGAGGACCTGGCACGCTATCCGCGGACCTGGAAGGCAGATCTGGCCTTGCTGGAAAGTGTGCCGGTGGACACTGTCTTCGCGCCCAGCGCCGAGGAGATGTACCCATCGGGCGCGCAGACCTGGGTGGAAGTCGGCGAGCTGACTCGCGAGTTATGCGGATGCTACCGGCCCGGCCACTTCCGCGGAGTTACCACGGTCGTCGCCAAGCTCTTCAACCTGGTCCAGCCTCATGTGGCAGTATTTGGAGCCAAGGATTACCAACAGCTGCTGGCAGTACGCCAAATGGTGCGGGACCTGAATTTCGACGTCGCAATCGTCGCGATGCCGATTGTGCGCGACGCCGACGGCTTGGCGCTGAGCTCGCGCAACGCCTATCTTTCGGCCGATGAACGCCGCCGCGCGCTGTCGCTTAGCCGAGGTTTGCGCGCGGCGGCCGCCCTCTTCGCGCAAGGCGAGCGCAACCCGCGATTGCTGGCCGCGGCTGTGCATCGGGAATTGGCGAGCGCCGAAGTCGAGCCGCAATACGTCGAGGTGCGCGATGCCGTCAACTTGGCGGCCGTGGAGCGGGTAGAGGGAGCGGTGGTAGTGGCGGTGGCCGCGGTGATTGGCACCACCCGGCTAATCGACAACGTTGTCCTGGGCCAATAGGGACGATGGGGCCCTGAGCCGAGAGCGGCTTACGCGGGTTAAGCAGCAAATCCGGCAATCGTTGTTAGCTTAACGTCATTCTTTGGGCGCCACGATTTTGGCGACCGGCAAAATTTTGCCGGCCGCGATAAGACCGGCCGAGGAAATAGGTTGGCTTTTCGGCGGCTTTATCCGGCACAACAATTGTTAGGGTAGCTGCCACGAGCTTGATGCTCGGATAAGGGGGCAGCGAGATGATAATCAACGACAACAAAGTGCTGACGGTGCGTGAACTTTCCGATTATCTGAAGGTTCATCCATCGACCATCTATCGTCAGCTCAAGCGCGGGCGCATTCCCGCTTTCAAGGTGGGGAGCGATTGGCGCTTCAATATTGAGTCGATCGACCGCTGGCGCCTGGAGCAGGATGCACCGGTCCACAATGGTGCTTCGGCGGCAGCCTGAGCGGGGCCTAAGTGGGCTGGGGCTGGAATCAGGCAGGGGCGGGCCCGGCGTATTCCAGCGCCAGCCATCCGCGCAGCGGATCGATGGTCACGGGGCGGACCAGAATCTTGGCTTGGTTGGGCAAATTGGGCGCGCCGCGCAGGGTGCCGCGGATAGCGGAGTCGGCCAATTCGGCACTGGCGCCCTCGCGCCAGACCAGCGCGGTGAGCGGGCCGTGCTGCGGCAATTCCGCTAACCAACGCAAAGACCAGTAGCGTTTGGCGCGTCGTTCCAGCTCCTTAGCCTCGGCGTCGGCGCTCTCGGCGCTGGCCAGTACCGCCAGCAGCTCTTCGCTACGATAAACTGGGGAAGGGCGTCCTTCGAGCGCGCCCAGCACTTGGCGCTGAAGCACCAAGTCGGCATAGCGGCGGATAGGGGAGCTGACTTGAGCGTAGCAGGGCAGTCCGATCCCGGCGTGAAAGGCCGGAAACAGCGATAGGCGTGGGTGCTGGTTGGCCAGTTCGCTGCCCATTGAGGGCTGGGTGCGGTAAATCAACTCAAGCTGATTTTCGGCCGCAAAACGGGCCGCCAAATGATTGGCCAGAACCATGTATTCGGCCACCATCAAACGACTGGGAGCGGCGGTATCAATCACCTCGAGCTCGATTTTTTCGCCGCGCACCCGAATTTTGCTCTCGCGCCGCGCGATCAGCAGCGCGCCCGCGCGCCGCCGCCGCTCGCGCAGCAAATTTCCCATTGCGGCCAGCGCTCGCAACATGGTGGCGGTTTGTTCCCCCGCCGGCGCGTTGGCCAGCAATTGATCGGCCTGATGATAGGTCAGGCGGGAAGAAACCACGTTCATACTCGGATAGATGCGAAAGTCGAGCACGCTAGCGTCCGCGCCAAGGTGCACTTCGGTGGTCAGCACAGCGCGCGGCAAGCCGGCGATCAGGCTGGCCTTGTCGCACGAGACTGCATCGGGCAGCATCCGGACAGTGGTCTCGGGCAGGTAGACTGTGGTGGCGCGCGAGGCCGCCTCGCGGTCCATCGCGCCTCCCTTGGGCACCAAAGCCGCAACCAGCGCGATATGGATCAGAACGCGCAGGCCGCCGTCGGTCATCGGCTCGCAGCTCAAGGCGTCGTCTATTTCCACCGTCTCTTCGTCGTCAATCGAAACGGCAAGCATTCGGTTGGCGGCTGGGTATTGCGGGGCGTTGACGGTTTGCGCCTCGTTCAGAACGGTTTCGGCGAAACCCGAGGGTAGCGCACCCACCGCAGCGAAACGTGGTTGCGCCGGCGCCTGTCCCAAGCGCTCCAGGATTTCGTAGGCAGCCTCGGCGGGGTTGAGGTCTGGGGCGGTCTGAGTCAGCTGCGCGGTCAGTTCGCTGGAACGAGTGTGGGGATTTTCGAGATAAGCGCACAATTGGACAGCCAGCGGCTTCGCCTCCTCGGCTGTAATCGCTTCTTGCGAAAGGGCGGCGCGCAGCAGGCTCAAGGTTTTACGGCTGCTTTCGCTCTTGAGCCGCAGCCGTTCGTGCTGTACGCGTAAACGCTCCACCCGCTCGGCGCTTTCAGCGCTGAACTCCAGATGGCGGCGGGTAAAGTACAGCCGGTCGTTGAGCAGGGCCTCCAGCACCACGCTGGTGGCAATTGGCGCCCGGCGGCCAAAAAACAATTCGGCCAACTCCTCGGCGCTGAACCCTCTCCCTTGTTCGCGCACCACTTCCCACAAAAGCTTCAAATCCAGTTCGGCGCTTAGGCGGGTGCGCTCCTGTTCCAGCTCGGCGACGGCGGCGGCAAGGGTAGCAGGCTCGACCGCGGCACGGTCGGAATGGCGCAGCAGCACCAGGTCGCGATGGATCAGCTTTTCGCGTCCGTCGGGCTGCAGCAGCGCCAGCCGTTCGCCCTGTTCGCGGACGATCAAGCCTGGTCGCAGCTTGCCTTGATCCAGAAACTCGACCAGGCGGGAGGGGTTTTTGATAACTTTGGTAGGCACAAAATTCAGCGAAAACAAAGATCCATTATACCTGACGCAATTCAGTGCGGCACATGCCGTGATGGCGCGGCTTGAGCGCTAATCCAGGCAGGTGGCTTTATTATGGGCCTAGAAAGCGTCTGCCGACGAGGATGTGCGCGAGCACAGCCGATGCTTCAGGCGCCCGCACAAATCACAGGCGAAAGCCTGTGCTCCCAAGACCAATTGGGGTGGACCAGAATCCTTCAGTGGGCGGCAGAGCGGGCGATCGCCATCGCTTGCTGGCGCGCCCGCACCAGTTGTAATTCGTTTTGCGCGTTTTGATATTCGGGTTCATAGAAGCTCAGGCGGCGCAACTTTTCTTCGGCTTGCATCAAGGCGTTGGTCAAATCGTCGCCGGTCACGTCCTCGGCCCGTTCGGCAGTGCGTGCCAACACCGTCAGTTGGCCGTCGCGTACCTCCGCCAGGCCGCCCGAAACAAGGTAGAAATGCTGGCCGCCGTCGGCCAGGACGACGGTTAGAATTCCCGGCAGCAAGGCAGTAATAAAGTTTACGTGCTCGGGCAGAACCCCGAACTCACCCCGCACGTTGACCGCGGTGACCTCGCGCACCGGCTGATCGAACAGGATGCCGGTGGGGGTGACGAGTTTGAAGGGCAGTTGAGCCGCGGCCATCGTGAACTCCTTAGCGAGCCTCGCCCCGGGCCAAGCGTTCGGCCTTGGCGCGGGCATCGTCGATCGTGCCGACCAGGTAGAAGGCCTGTTCGGGTAGGTCGTCGCACTTGCCCTCCAAGATTTCCTTGAAACCGCGCACCGTCTCCTTGCGTGGAACATAGGCGCCCGGCGTATTGGTGAACACCTCCGCCACATGCATCGCTTGCGATAGGAAGCGCTCGACCCGGCGCGCGCGCGATACTACCAGCTTGTCCTCGGCCGACAATTCGTCCATGCCCAGGATGGCGATGATGTCTTGCAGGTCGCGATAGCGCTGCAGGATTGCCTGCACCTGACGCGCGACCTGGTAATGCTCATCGCCCACTATCTGGGGGTCGAGGATGCGCGAGGTCGAAGCCAGCGGATCGATTGCCGGAAAGATACCCTTTTCGAACAGTCGCCGATCGAGCACCGTGGTGGCGTCCAGGTGGGTAAAGGTAGTGGCCGGCGCGGGGTCGGTCAGGTCGTCGGCGGGCACGTAGATGGCCTGCACCGAGGTGATCGCGCCTTTCTTGGTCGTGGTGATCCGTTCCTCCAACTCGCCCAGGTCGGTGCCCAGGGTGGGTTGATAACCGACCGCGCTGGGCATCCGGCCCAGCAGTGCGGAGACTTCGGAATTAGCCTGCACAAAACGGAAGATGTTATCGATAAAGAGAAGCACGTCCTTGCCCTCTTCATCGCGAAAGTATTCGGCTACGGTGACGCCCGACAAGGCCACCCGGGCGCGCGCGCCCGGTGGCTCGTTCATCTGGCCGTAAACTAGCGCGGTCTTGGTCAAGACGCCCGATTCCTGCAGTTCCAGATAGAGGTCGTTGCCCTCGCGCGAGCGCTCGCCCACGCCGGCGAACACCGACACGCCGCCGTGTTGTTTGGCGACGTTGTTGATGAGCTCCATGATGGTGACGGTCTTGCCTACCCCAGCGCCGCCGAACAGCCCGATCTTGCCGCCGCGCGCATAGGGGCAAATCAGATCGACCACCTTGATCCCGGTTTCGAAAATCTCGACCTCGGTGGCTTGCTCGTCGAAGGCGGGGGCGGGTCGATGGATCGGCATACTGCGGGCGCGGTCGATCGGTCCGGCCTCGTCCACCGGCTCGCCGATAACATTGAGCAGGCGGCCCAAGGTAGCTGGTCCTACCGGCACGGAAATGGGGCTGCCGGTGTCGGTGGCTGTCATCCCGCGCACCAGGCCTTCGGTGGAATCCATCGCGATGCAGCGTACGGTGTTCTCGCCTAGATGCTGTGCGACTTCCAGCACCAGGTTGCCAGGCTTATCGCCCAGCGCAGGATTACTCACCCGCAGCGCGTTGAAGATCGCCGGCAACTTGTCGCCGAACTGGATATCAACCACGTTCCCCAGTACCTGGGTAATCTGTCCTTGATTGTCCATAAGGTTTGGCTTCTCGAGCTGTCTGCGCGGGCTAACTGAGCGCCTCGGCGCCGCCCACGATGTCCATCAATTCACGGGTGATGCTGGCCTGCCGGGCCCGGTTCATTTCCAAAGTGAGCCGATCGATCAGATCCGAAGCGTTGCTGGTGGCGCTGTCCATCGCGGCCATTCGCGCCGCGTGCTCGCTGGCCTCGGCTTCCAGCAGACCGTGAAACAGCGCTTCTTCCACATAACTGCGCAAGACTTCCGGAACCAATTCTGCCCGCCCCGGTTCCATTAGGTATTGGTCCAGTCCGGTCTGTTGGTCGCCTTCGGCCGGCGGTTTGACGGGCAGAATCTGCTCGTAAGTAGGGCGCTGCGAGAGGGCGGAGCGAAACTGGCTATAGAGCACGCCCACCTCCTCAAACTTGGCAAGCTGAAACTGGCTGAGTAATTGGGTTGCCAGCGCGCTTGCCAACTCTACGGTGGCCAGCCGGGGATGGTTGTTGATCCGCTCGCCTTCACGCGGGTACGAGGCGCGGCGCAAATGGTCGAGGACCTTGCGCCCCACCGCGATAAAATGTACCTGGCGGCCGGCTTGGCTGCGCTGACGGGCGATCTCTTCCGCCATCCGCAACAGATTGGCGTTGTAACCGCCGCATAGGCCGCGGTCCGAGCCGATTACCGCGATTAGCACCGCCGGCCGCGCGCCGGGCGCCGGGGCGCGCAGCGCGGCCTCGCCCGCCAGCAGCGATTCCGCCACCCGGGCCAGGGTTTCCGCATACGGGCGCGCCCGCAGCAGTGCCTCCTGGGCGCGCCGGAGCTTGGCGGCCGAGACCAATTTCATCGCGCGCGTGACTTGCTGGGTGGATTTGACCGACGCGATTCGGCGCCGGAGCGCTTTAAGGGTTGCCATCTATCGGGTGTCAGCCTCTCACGCGGCCTTGGCGCTGGCGTGCTCGGCGCTGAAGCTGGCCGCGAACTCATCCAGCGCTTTGAGCAAACCCGCCCGCAACTCCTCAGACAGTTCGCGCTTGGTGCGGATCTCTTCCAGCAAGCTTGCATACTTGGCGTCGAAAAAGTTGTACAGCTCGTGCTCGAAGGCGCTTACCTGATCGATGGCCAGCTTGTCCAGGTAACCCTGGTTGCCGGCCAGGATGAGTACCACTTCCTTCTCCATCGAGACCGGTGCGTACTGGGGCTGCTTAAGCATCTCGGTTAGCCGCTCGCCGCGATGGAGCAGGCGCTGACTGGAGGGGTCGAGGTCGGAGCCGAACTGGGCGAAGGCCGCCATTTCGCGATACTGGGCCAGATCCAACTTGAGCGTACCGCCCACTTGCTTCATCGCCTTGGGGGCGGCTGAAAAACCCACCCGCGACACCGACAGGCCGACGTTGACCGCCGGCCGAATGCCCGAGTTGAACAAATCGGTGTCCAGCACAATCTGACCGTCGGTAATCGAGATCACGTTGGTCGGGATATAGGCCGAGACGTCGCCAGCCTGGGTTTCGATGATCGGCAGCGCGGTCAGCGAGCCGCCGCCGTACTCCTTGCTCATCTTGGCGGCCCGCTCCAGCAGGCGCGAATGGAGATAGAAGACGTCGCCCGGATAAGCCTCACGCCCAGGCGGCCGGCGCAGGAGCAGCGAGAGTTGGCGATAAGCTTGGGCGTGCTTGGACAAGTCGTCGTAAATCACTAAAGCGTGCTTGCCGCTGTCGCGATAATATTCACCGATCGCGCAGCCGCTGTAAGGCGCGATGAATTGCAGGGGGGCCGCTTCGGAGGCGGTCGCCGCCACCACCGTGGTGTACTCCATCGCACCATGGCGCGACAGCCGTTCCACCACCTGGGCCACGGTGGAACGCTTCTGGCCAATGGCGACGTAGATGCAATGCATGTCCTGGCCGCGCTGATTGATAATCGTATCCAGCGCTACCGCAGTCTTGCCGACCTGGCGATCGCCAATAATCAGTTCGCGCTGACCGCGACCTATCTGGATCATCGAATCGATCGACTTGATGCCGGTCTGGACCGGCTCCTTGACCGGCTGGCGGCTGATGATTCCCGGCGCTTTGAGCTCGATCCGCCGCTGCTGGGTCCCCTTGAGCGGCCCCTTGTCGTCGATCGGCTGGCCTAGCGCGTTGACCACCCGCCCCAACAGCGCCTCGCCAACCGGGACTTCGGCAATCCGGCCGCTGCGTCGCACCTCATCCCCTTCGCCGACCGCCTCGGCATCGCCAAACAGCGCTGCGCCCACGTTGTCGTCCTCCAAGTTGAGGACCATCCCGTAGATCCCGTGAGGAAATTCCAACAATTCGCCGGCGGCAGCATTCTGCAAGCCATAGACACGGGCGATTCCATCGCCGCACGACAACACCCGTCCGGTTTCCCGCACGTCGACGTGACTTTCGAAGCCCTTGATTTCGGCTTTGAGAATTTCGCTGATTTCTGCTGGTCTTATCTCGGCCATAGCTTTTTTGGTTCTTTAACTGGTTTTCGTCATGCCGCCTGAAATTCAAGCGCTTTCAGGCCCGAGCGAGGTCTGAAGGGCCCCGTGGTTCGCATCGATACTTTCACGAGATCAATTGGCTTTGCAGCCGTGCCATCGCGGTTGCCAAGCTGGCATCGTAGGTGCGTCCTTCGACTTCCGCCATCACCCCGCCCAACAAGTTGGGGTCGATTTTGACCGTGGCCAGGACGCGCTTGCCGCTGCGCGCTTCCAGCGCGGCCACTACGGCGCTGGTCTGCTCGGGGGTGGGGGCGATAGCGAACGTCAACTGTGCCCGTACCCGGCCCAAATGACGGTCGAGCAGGTCCTGGTAGGACAGCGCTATCGCGGGCAGATCGGGCAGGCGGCGATGGCGCGCCACAACCATCCCGAACGAGCGCAAGGGAAAGCTCAGACCCAGCTTCTCCCCGATCAGGGCGACGGCCTGTAAGCGCGCGCTGTCGGCCAGTTCAGGAGAAACCAGTTGCGCGGCCAATTCGGGCGCGCTGATTAATTGGGCCAGACGGGTCAATTCCTCGCCCCAGGCTTCGAGCTGGTTCTGCTCGAGCGCCAGTTCGAGCAAGGCGCGGGCGTAGCGGTTAGCCACCGTGGAGCCGGTCACTGGCGTTCCCCATCGCGTACGACGTCCATGAATTCCTGGACCAGGCGGGATTGATCTGCCGGGCCGAAATCTCGTGCGACCAGCTGGCGCGCGCTTTCGATGGCGGCACGCACCAAGCGCGCGCTCAACTCGCGCCTGGCTCGCTCGGCGGCGGCTTGCGCGGTCAATTCACCATCGCGCCTGATCCGTTCGGCGGCGGCGCGAGCCTGCTCCTGGATCCGCCGGGTCTCGTGCTCGGTCTCCGCGCGCATCGCACTCTGCAAAGCCGCCTTTTCCGCTTCCAGTTTGCCCAGCGCGGCACGAGCCTGCTGTTCCTCGAGTTGAGCGGCCTGAAAATCGCTCTGCAAGCGATTGAGATTGCCCCGAATAGCACTCGCCCGCTCGTGGAAGAAATTGCGTGCCGCAGGCGCTGCGTAATGGGAGACCAGATAAACGAAAATCGAAAAATTGATGACGTAGAGTAGCCACACCAGCCAAGAGCCGCCCGCCTCGGCTGTCGCTGGCGCGGCCCACGCCAGAGCTGGCAGCATCCAAGCCGCCAAAGTAAGAGCTGCGATCGACGGTCGTTTCATTCCGCTTTTAGTTATCCGAATAGACCTGGGGGCCGCGGCCGCGCAGGGGCCGGCCTAGCACTTGTTCCGCCAGTTCCGCCGCCAAGTTGTCGCTCAGCGTACCCAATTGTTCTTCGGCCGCGCGCAATTCGCGCTCGATTTGCGCGCGCACCCGCTCCAATGAATCTTTGGCTGCCACCCGCGCCTCCTCAAGCACTTTACCCGCCTGTTCCTCGGCCTGCCGCCGCCGCTCCTCGCGTTCCAACAGCGCTTGCCGACGGGTTCCACTCAATTCCTCCTCCCGTCGCTGGCGTGCAGTGCGTCCTTCTCTGAGCAGCAACTCGGTGCGCTCTTGCAAGCTTTTCAACGTGCGCTCGCGATCGCTCAGAAGGCGGAGGAAAGGCTCGAACAAAAGACGTTTGAAAATAAACCAGAAAACCAGAAAAGAAACAATCAGGACCGCGAAGGTCCCCCAATTTGGTGGTAAGCTGAGCATAATTAGGCGTCTCCCGTGCGGGACGTCTGAGTGGCTTTCATCTGTAAGCGAACCGGGCTGGAACGGGACAAGGTCTAGGTGCTAGGCCTGCTTTTGACCGCCCGCGGCCTGCGCCACGCGCTCCTCCTTGGCGATCGGGGTGACTTTGCGTTCCTCGCGAGCGCTCTCCGCCCGCATCGTGCAATGTCCCTCGAACAGCGCACCCTCATGGACCGCCAGCAGGGGCGTGGTCAAATTACCAAAGACCCGCGCCGTGGGACGAATCTCCACCCGCTTGTTGGCCGTAATGTCACCGCTTATCTTGCCCGAGACCACTACCGACACTGCCTTGATTTGGGCGGTTACAATCGCCCCTTCGCCGATCGTGACCTCATCATTGGCGCTTATCTCGCCGTCTACCTGGCCGTCGATCCTTACCGGTCCCTCGAAGAACAACTTGCCGCTGATCTTAGCGCCACGGTCCAGGTAGGCCCGTGACTCCACGCCTGCAGCCGGCGCTGTGCGCGGCGCAGGATGGGCTTCAAGAGGAGGACTGATGGGCGGGACCGGATTGGCGATAGCCGGCGCGGCGAACTTGTTATTGTCCGCAGGTCGATTCTTCTCCGCCTCTTTATTAAACAGCGCCATGCTTCGCTCCTTAGCCAGTATGCACGCCCGACGACCGCGCTCCGCAGTTCTCAAGGGCTATAACCGATGCCCTGACCGGAGTCAATTTTTGGCCCTACGCATCGGTTAAAAAATAGTGTCAGGCCGAGCCCTCGACGGTCAAGAGCAGACGCTGGCATCCCTTGCGATTAGGGCCCAATAATGGATTGATTGAAACTCGTCCCGGCCCAGGAGGGGCACTGTCATGGCGAGCAAGATTCCCGCTAAATACCTTGATTTGTTCACTGATAAGGTCGCCTTCGCGGTGTTGGCCACGGTGATGCCCGACGGCTCGCCGCAAGCCACTCCGCTGTGGTTTGACTTCCGTTCAGACACGCTGCGGATTAATACCGCGGTTGGCCGGCGCAAGGAACGCAACCTGGATTCCAACCCCAAGGTTGCGTTGGTAGTGATGGACCCAGCCAACCCCTACCGTTATGTCCAACTGCGCGGCCATGTAACTCGACGCACCGACGGGCCCCCAGCCGAGCAACATATCGACATTCTGGCCAAGAAGTATCTCAACCAGGAGCGGTATCCCCATCGCGCTCCGGGCGAGCGGCGAGTCATGTATGAGGTCGCGATCGATAGCTGCCAGGTGATGGGCTGAGCTCACTGCGCGGGATTGCGACGAGAAGCGCGCGATATCCGCTAATACGTTAAAGATAGCTAATCAACGACTACCAATGGAAGCTCCAGAGGCGCGGCTGGCGCCATGCCTCCTGGAGCGCGCCCGCGCGCTACTGGCGGGTCCACTCGCCCGAGAGCTGGGCCACGTTGGCGTTGAGGTTGGAGGTCTTCACTAATTCGCCCCCCTGCGCGATGACCAGCGCCTGCGTGAGCGAGCCCTGGCAATTGGCGTCGCTGTTGTTGGTACCGTATTTGAAAACCGCCAGGCCGGTGCCGTTGGGATTGATGGTATAGGTCCCGCTCAAAGCCAAATTGGAGCAGACGTCACCCTCGGTGTCCGTGTAACTCTCGCTGCCGCTCAAGTTGCCGTTGCCGTCGGCCACCATTACCCCGTTACCGCCGGTGTAGGAGATCGAACCATTGCTGCTGCCCACCGCGACCGCAAAGGAAAGCGCGTAGCTGCCTTTGAGGCTGGCGTTGTTATAGACAGATTGGGCCGAGCTGTTCGAACTGCACCCCGTTAATAGTAAGCCGAGCGAGGTCAAGAGGCACCACGGGACGGATATCTTGAAGTTCATCGAACCCTCCTAAAGCCGCGGACTGGGGCGCATCGTAGCCCACAGGACCGTGCTAGGCGACCGGGTGGGAGCGAGATTAACTCCCAGGCAAGCGCGCCGCCCAACTGTTGAGAACGGCGCCGGCGGTGTAAGCTTGGAGCGCTATGATAGCGGTTACCCAGGTCATTATCGGCACCGCCGGCCATATCGATCACGGCAAGACTGCGCTCATCAAGGCCCTCACCGGCCAGGACACCGATCGCCTCAAGGAAGAAAAAGAACGCGGCATTTCGATCGACCTGGGCTTCGCTTATCTGAGTCTGCCCAGCGGGATGCGAGTGGGAATCATTGATGTGCCGGGGCACGAGCGCTTTATCCATAACATGCTTGCAGGTGCCCATGGCATCGATCTGGCGCTGTTCGTGGTGGCAGCCGACGACGGAGTGATGCCGCAAAGCGAAGAGCATTTCGACTTACTCCATCTGCTCGGTGTGCGGCGCGGCATCTTCGTCATTACAAAGGCTGACCTGGTACCTGCTGCCCGCTTAGGCGAGGTCGAAGAAGAGATTCGCATCTTGGCCGAAAGTACCGTGCTGGCCGAGGCGCCGGTCATCGCGGTGTCGGCGATCAGCGGACAGGGTATCGAGGATCTTCGCCAAGAGATCGCGCGCCAACTCGCCGACTTCCAGGCGCGCCGTGCCACTGGTCTGTTCCGCCTCCCGGTCGATCGCGCCTTCGTAATGAAAGGGCATGGCACCATCGTAACCGGCACGGCTTTGGGAGGCTCGGTTCACAACGGACAAAAGCTGCGCCTTTTGCCCGGCGGGGGCGAGGTGCGAGTGCGCTCAATCCAGGTCCATTCACAGCCGGTGGAAGAGGGTCAACCCGGCCAGCGAGTGGCGCTCAATCTGGTCGCGCCCGAGAAGCTAGAGATCAGCCGCGGTGCGGTGCTGGCCGACGAACGGTTGGACGTGCAGAGCGATCGGCTCGACGTGCGGCTGGAGGTGCGGCCTGCGGCTAAGCGGGCGCTAGCCAACAACACACACATCAGGCTGTTTATTGCCACTGCCCAGGCTCTGGGCCGGGTTATCGTGTTGGAAGCCGAGGAAGAAATCGCGATCAAGTCCAGTGGCTTGGCCCAACTGGTGCTGCAAACCCCGGTGGTCGCGTTGGCCGGTGATCGCTTCGTGATTCGCGATGAAACCAGCCAGCGCACCCTGGGTGGCGGGGTCGTGCTCAATCCGCTAGGCCGGCGCACGCGCCGCCCGCGCGAGCTCTATCGCCAGCGCCTGCAATTGCTGGAAGGACCACCGGACGCGGCCGCGCTGGAGGCATTTTTGAATCTCCAGGACAGCTTCGCGACGGCGGCCCATCGCGTAGGCATCCTGCTCAATCGCAGGCCCGACGAATTGGCCCCAGCGCTGACCGATCCGCGCCTGATTCGCCTGACCCTGGGCGAGGAGGAAGTCTATACCACCAGCGAGAAATGGAAGGAATTGAAACGCCTGAGCCTGGCGGCGGTTCGTGAACATCATCAGGCCAATCCGCTCTCGCCGGGACTGGAGATGGAGCTGCTGCGCGCCCAGCTACCTTTTGATATCTCGGCGCGGGTGTTCCGCACCGTGATCGATAAACTCGGTACTGAAAGCGAGCTGGTGCGCGACGATAGTGCGCTGCGACTCAAGAGCCATCAAATCCGGCTGGCGGGCGAGGATGCACAACTGGCCGACCGCATCGGCACGGTGCTCAAGGATGCAGGATTGCAGCCGCCCGAAATTCGCCAACTCAGCCACTACACGGGCCTGACCGATCAGCGGATGCGCCCGCTGCTGACGGCGCTGGAGCGGCAGGGGCGTATCGTGCGCCTGTCGCCGGAACACTATATCGAGAGTACCCAGCTTGAGCAGGCCCGGCAAAAGCTGCTCCAGGTGCTGGGGCGCCAATCCGGGATCGCGGCCGGCGCGTTTCGGGACTTGGTTGGGGTATCGCGTAAATTCGCGATTACACTGCTAGAATATTTTGATCGCTCCGGGCTGACCGTGCGGGTAGGAGATGAACGCCGGCTGCGCCAGCCCCAAGCGAGCATCCAAAAGTGAGGGAAGCGTTGGTGACGGAGCAGAAGGGCGTGGACCCGCAGCATCGCTTGACCGCGCGCTGCCGGGCCGCGGGTTGAGCCGGAAAACTCGGTCCGGCGGACCTGCACGAAATCCTCGGCCCGCTTAAGCTCAAGGGCCATCCCGATTTGCTGGTCGGCATCGCTACCGGCGACGACGCTGGGGTCTATCGACTTACCCCCGACTTGGCGCTGGTCAACACGGTGGATTTTTTCACCCCGGTGGTGGATGATCCCTTCACTTACGGCCAGATCGCGGCGGCCAATGCTCTGTCCGATATCTACGCGATGGGCGGAGTGCCTCGCACTGCGCTCAACATCGTCTGCTGGCCGCAAAGCGGATTGCCGGCCGAGATGCTGACCGAGATTTTGCGCGGCGGCGCGGCCAAGGTCGAAGAGGCCGGAGCCGTGATCGTGGGCGGCCATAGCGTGGCGGACGAAGAGGTCAAGTATGGCTTGGCCGTCTCCGGCACGATCGACCCGCGCCGCATCATTCGCAACGTTGGCGCGCAGCCCGGCGACGCCTTGCTGCTAACTAAGCCGCTGGGTACCGGCGTGCTGATGACCGCGCTCAAGCGCGACCGCCTGCGTGAGGAGTTCTATCAGCCCGCGGTGCGCACGATGGCGCAGCTCAATCGCGCGGCGGCGCAGGCGATGCTCCAGTTTCCGGTCCACGCCAGCACCGATATTACAGGCTTTGGCCTGATGGGCCATGCGATAGGGATGGCCGAGAGCAGCGGGGTAACGCTGGTGTTCGAGGAGTTCGACTTGCCGCTACTGCCCGGTGCGCTGGAGGCTTGCGAGGAAAAGATGTTGCCCGGCGGCGCGCTGCGCAACCGCGACTACTTCGCGCCACGGGTTGCCATTGGCGATGAGGTGGTAGAAAACCTGGCTACCCTGACCTTCGATCCACAAACTTCGGGCGGATTGCTGATTGCGCTGCCCGAGGCTCATGCTGCCGACCTGCTGGCGGCTTTGCAGCGCGGCGGTTGCCTGGAGGCCGCGATCGTCGGCCGGGTCATTGAAAAGCGCGCCTTCGCGATCGAACTGCGCTAGTTGCTGTCTCGCGAATCTCGTTAACAAACGAAGCTGCTGACTCGTCATCTTGATGCGTGCAAGGCTAACGCCCGCGAGCCTGAGCGGGGTGGGCAGCCGGTGCCCGCGCTAACGATTGGCGGGCACGGCGGCCTACCCCACCAAGCCGGTAGCGGTTTCTGCGATCCCCAAGCGCTCCGCGTAAAATAAGTTGATTTCGAAACTTCAAACTTGCCAGTCGCCTTCCCGCTACGGAAGCGTCCGACTCGCTATTATTGGATATTTAGCGGTTGACGTGCTACTAAGCGTCTGATATCTGATAGCTACTCTAAAAGCCACCCGCGTACCCGATGGCGGCAGCACCTGATCTGCCGTAGGACGCCTGGAGTTCCGCAATGTTGGGATCTCGGCGGATGGCTTGTCGGCGTAAGATAAATTCCCTCCGAGTCGCGTTACCCGCAAAGTCCGTCTTTGCCTCGCCTCGTGCTCAGGCGCACCCGGTGAATCAGTTCCCCCGTCGGCTGCTGTCCGCTAACGAGGATCTGGCGCGATGAGGCATCGATCGCGTATCCGACACTGGCGTCCGGTTTTCAGTCACTCGCGCGGCGACGCCAAGCTATTCTTCTACGCTCGGGCCAGACCGGCCGAAGGACTGTTCTTCTACCATCACCATCACGGTGACCAACAGCCCCATCTGCATCTGGCACAGCCTTCCAGCGGTGCCCGCCGCCATAATGCCATCCACAGTGTCGATCGCCCGTTAGCCGGCGGTGAGCACTCAAGTTCGCATCGGGAAGGCGGCCACTGGCATTTCGCGCCTGCCGCCGCTCCCGTACCCGGCATTCCAATCTTGGTTCTCGCATCGCAATGGATTGTCGAGCCTTCTCATGAGTCTGTGGGCCCGGCGCTTTCGTTAAGCCGCAGCCAATGGGCTCGCCCACCACCTCCGACCGTTTAGTCCGAAAATCTTGGTTTTAACTACCGCGCGCGACGCAATCGCGCCGGTAAGTGGCTTGCGGCCTTGGCTGACCAAGCGGGCGCGGTGTTTTGCCCAGCGTTCAGCCCTGAACTGTCAGCGGCGCGCAATTGCCTTAATGCGCCCCAGGTCGCCCCCGAGCTTGGTTTGGAGGATCAGATGGCCTTCGCGCGATCGCGAGTTGCCAGAGGTATTACCGCGCCTGCTGCGCGGCTAATCTCGACACACATTTTCGCCACCTTGGTGCTTATGGCTTCGCTTTTGTTGCAGGTGCTCACATGCATCCAGGTTTGCGCTGGCGAATTCCAGTTTTCGGGAGTGGTGAAAGACGCCCTGGGTCGGCCACTAGCGGGAGTGCGGCTCGAACTACGAAATCAAACTCACCACCGCTTGATAGCGGCTTCGGACGCCAAAGGTCGTTTTCACTTCGCGCTCAAGCAGCCGGGAGATTACACTCTCAGTGCAAAGCAATCGGGCTTTCGCGCCGCCCGCATGGATGTGATGATCCCGGCTCCGGCACCTATTGAGTTGGTGATGGAGGCGCGGCGAACCCTGACTGTGCCGATCAGCGAAAAGTTGTTGGCCGCGCAAAACGGCCTAACCGCAACCGGGACGAGCAAATACACCCTGACGGCCAAGGACATTCAAAACCTGCCGGCTGGAGAATATACCCCGTTTAACGGCGTGCTGCTGCAAATGCCGGGAGTCGCGCTGGATCAGAACCAGGAAATCCACATCCGTGGCGAACACATGGGCATTCAGTATCAGATAAATGGCGTCATGCTCCCGCTGGATGTCAACAGCGATCCCACCTTCGTGCAGTTGCTCAACGCTTTTTTCGTCAATCGCGTCAGCCTGGCTGATGGCGTCCTACCACCGCGTTATGGCTTTCGAACCGCGGGGGTGATTGAGGTCCAAACCAAAAGCGGTTGCGACTCGGGTTCAGGAAATCATTTCAGTGTCATGGGGGGTCAGCGCGACACGGCCTCGCCAAGCTTCGAAGTGGCCGGATGCCGGGGAAAGTTCAGCTATTTTTTGACCGGACTCTATCAGCACGACAACCTTGGCTTCAGCTCAGCCACTCCCGGGCCTGATCCGATTCACGATCTTAGCGATCAGGGCCAAGGGTTCGCCTATCTCACTTACGACGCCAGCCCATTGACCCGCTTTAGCCTGCTCGCGGGTAGCACAATTTTTAGCTCGCAATTTCCCAATCGACCCAACGAGCCGCCGCTATATATGCTCAACGGCGTCAACCCGGACACGTACCCATCGACCGCGATCGACTCCGGGCTCGACCAGCAGGATTATTTCGCGGTTTTGGCCGCAAATGGCCTGATCCAAGTGGGCAACGGAATTAGCTATCAGCTTGCCTACTCGGCGCACTACAACGCGCAGCGCTTTTATCCGGATCCTGTGGGCGATCTAATTTACGAAGGAGTCTCTTCGCGCGTATTTAACAGCGCCTTGAGCAACAGTCTTGAAGGGGAACTGTTTTACGACGCATGGCAAGGGCACGCCTTGGCGGCGGGCTTTTATATGGGCGAGTACGGCGTAGAAAGCGACGATTTCTCCCTGGCTTTTCCGGCCCCCAACGGCGTGCAGACCTCGTCTTATCCACTAGGCTTTACCAGCAACCTGAACAAGATCAATCTGCTCTACGGAGTGTTCGTCCAGGATACCTGGCGGTTGACCGAAAAGCTCAGCGCCAGCTACGGCTTGCGCTGGGACGGAGTCAGCGGTTTCGCCAACGGCACGCAATTCAGTCCCAGGATTAATTTTACCTACAAGGCACGCCCCGCCACGACCCTGCACGCCGGGTTCGCCCGCTATTTCCAGGTGCCCAACTTCCAAGGTATCGCGCCCGAGACCTATCAAACTTTTGCCGGTACTACTGCCGCTGTCGGCTCGCCCGGTGCGACCTTTCCCAAGCCGGAGCGGGATTATTACTGGGATGTCGGCCTGATTCGGCGGCTCAGCAACACGCTGACGGTGACGCAGGACAACTATTTCCGTCTGGATCATGATTATCTTGATGAAGGGAATTTCGGCTTCGTGCCGATCGACGCGCCCTTCAACTATCGCCACGGCTACGGCTGGGGCGTGGAAAATTCAGCCTCCTACAATCTCGCCACGCTGGCATTGCGGGTGAGCGTATACATCGCGCGCGAAGAAGACGAAGGCGTGGCCACTGGTCAGTTCAATTTCACGCCAGCCGAGTTGGCATACATGAACAGCCATTACTTTATCTTGGATCACACGCCATTGGTGGGAACGTCGGGAGGTGCGGCGTATCGTTGGCGCCAGTACCTGTTCACGGTGGATACACTCTATTCAAGCGGCTTGCGCGGGGGATTCGCCAATACCAACGGCCTGCCCGACGTGTGGCAGGTCGATCTCAGCGCGGCGCGTGATCTGTGGGTGCCCATTCTGGGCAAGATCAACGACCGCATCATTTTGCTCAACATTTTCGACCGGACCAATTTGATTCGACCTCCCACCGGGATTGGGGTCTTTCAGTCCGCATACGGGCCTCGTATTACCGTATACGATGCCTTGACCATCCCCTTGCCGTCGTTTTAGACCGTGCGTTTATTGCCGCCGCGAGACTTACGGGAAGCTCGGCGCTGACGTCTCCGACTCCGCTTAAGAGCGCGGCAGTGCTTCGGCCGCGAAGCGCATTTCAACGGACCGTCAGCTATGAACCAAAATTGTTCCCAATCCCCGCTTGCCACTAAGCGCGACACGATTGGGTTGGAGGGCGTGCTGGAACCGGCGCAACCGAGGCCTCGGGTGGAACGATGCCACCCTATAACCTTAGGTCTCGCGGCCCCAGCCGCCGATCCATTATATCGCCGAGTTCGGGGTGGGGGCGCGAAAGAAATCAGGTAGCGAAGGTCGTGGGTTTCCCGGGTAGGGTTCCTTATTTCTTGGCCCCGGCGCGCCGCCGCTCGCCGCTGGTGCGGCGCCCGACGCTTTTCGCTGTTTTGGCTTCGCCCTCCACGGGCGGGGCCTTTGGCTGCTCGGCAGCTTCGCCCAGCTTCAGCCCGCGCTTCTCCAGCGAAGCCTTGAGCGCGCCCATCAAATCGATCACCTGGCCGCGCCGCGGCTCGGGCGCGGCTTCGGTCACCTGCTGGCCCGCCAGCTTGCGCTGCGCCGCTTCGAGTACCCGCTCGCGGAAGCCGTCGTGGTATTTTTCGGGCTGGAAGCTCTTCTCCGCCAACTCGCCGATCAGGCGCTTGGCCAGAGCCAGTTCGGCGGGTTTGACCTCGGCGTTGAGTCCCCGATCGACCTCGGTGGCGGCGCGCACCTCGTCGGCATAGAACATGGTATGCAGAACCAGGCCTTCGGACAGCGGCCGAATCAGGACCAGATGCTCTTTGCCGCGCATGGTGAAGCGGGCCAAAGCCACCTGCCCGGTCTGCGCCATCGCTTCGGTGAGCAGGCGATAGGCCTTGGCCGCGACCGGTTCGCAGGCCAGCCAGTAGGCGCCCTCGAAATAGAGCGGATCGACTTTGTCCAAAGGCAGGAAATGATCGATCTCGATGGCGTGATCGTCCTGAGCCTCCAGCGCCTTTAGCTCCTCGTCGCTGAACGTCACATAACGGCCTTTTTCAACCTCGTAGCCGCGCACCAGCTCGCTGCGATCGATTATTTTGTCATCTACCGGGCAATAGATCTTCTGCTGGATACGGCTGCCGTCCTTGTTGTGCAGCAGGTTGAAGCTGACCTGCCTGGAAACCGTGGCGGAAAATAACCGCACCGGGATCGAGACCAAGCCAAAGGAGATCGTGCCGTTGGAAACCGGTCGCGCTGCCATTTAAGTCGCCTCCCCGCGGGCATCCCCAACCCCGCTACCATTTTACTGTATAATCCGAGCAAGGCTTTGGCCAACCGGGAAATCGATGGCTCTTGAACGATACCGCGAAAAGCGTAACCCCGAGCGTACCCCCGAACCCTTTGGCTCCGAGCCCTTCGTTACAGGCCAGCGCGGCGGCATCTTCGTCGTGCAGAAGCACGCGGCGCGCCGGCTCCATTACGACTTCCGCCTGGAGATGGAAGGAGTGCTGCGGTCGTGGGCGGTGCCCAAGGGTCCCTCGCTCGATCCCAGCGTCAAGCGACTGGCCGTGATGGTGGAAGACCATCCGCTGGAATATGGCGACTTCGAGGGCATCATTCCCCAGGGCAACTATGGCGCCGGCGCGGTCATCGTCTGGGATCGCGGCGTGTACGAGGCCCTTGAGCCGGATATGCCGGTGGCGAAGGCGATCGCGACCGGCAAGCTGGATTTCATCCTGCGCGGCTACAAGCTGAACGGCGCCTTCACCCTGGTGCGCACCAAGTTCGGCAGTGCCGATAAACCGCAATGGCTGCTGATCAAGAAGCGCGACGAAGCCGCGCTCCCGGGCGACGATGTGCTCACCGCCCATCCTCGCTCCGTGCTCTCGGGGCTGCTGGTGGAAGAGATGCACGAAGCGGCCCGGGTCCAGGAGAAGACGCTGGCGACTCTGGGCAAGCTTGGGGCCGCGCGCCACGACGGGCCGCTGCGTTCTGCCGATTTCCCCCTGGCGCTAGCCAAACTAGTCGAGCAGCCCTTCGACGGCGATCAGTGGCTGTTCGAAGTCAAATACGATGGCGTGCGCGCGCTGGCGATTCGCGATCAGGGCCGACCGCGCCTGTTCGGCCGGCGCGGCAACGACATCAGCGCGCAGTATCCCGAAGTTGTGCTGGCCGCCAACGCCTTGCCTTACGGCCGTTTTATCTTTGACGGCGAAATCGTCCAATTCGACGAGCAGGGAAAGCCCAGCTTCCAGCTCTTGCAGCGACGCATCCATCTGAACGATCGGCGCGCGATCGCTCGGCTCAGTTTTGCCCAGCCCGTGCGCTACTTCGTTTTCGATTTGCTCGCCTTCGGTTCCTACGATCTGCGCGGGCTGGTGCTCGAGCGGCGCAAGGAGTTGCTCAAGGATCTGATCAAGGGCGAAGGTGTGCTGGCTTACTGCGATCATCTGGTCGGACAAGGTAAGGAATTTTTTGCCGCGGTTGCGGAAAGCGGTTTGGAGGGGATCGTGGCCAAGCGCCGTGCGGCACCTTACCGCGGCCGGCGCAGCGACGATTGGCTCAAGATCAAGGCTCCGCGCACCAGCCGTTTTGTGATCGGAGGCTACACCAGGCCCGCCGGCAGCCGAACCCATTTCGGTGCTCTCCTGCTGGGACAGTACGAGCGCGACGGACAGCTACGCTTTATCGACAAGGTTGGCACGGGCTTCGATCGCGAGAAGTTGCGAACTATTTACGCGCTGCTGCACCCGCGTGAGCGCTCCAGCTCGCCTTTTCGCCCTTCCCAGCCCGGGCAACCAAAGCCGCCGCGCGCCGCCACATTCTGCGAGCCGGAGCTCGTTTGTGCCGTCCGCTTCGGCGAATACACCAATCAGGGTGGAATCCGCCATCCCAGCTTCCAGCAATTGCTGCCTGAGGTCTCGCCCCGTGACTGTATCTACGAGGGGCCACAGGCCGAAGCCGCGCAAACAGCCTCGACCAACGGCGCCGCACCCGCGATAGATAGCCCGCTGCAACAAGCCGCGGCCCCGGCGCACGGCCCGGTTCATCGCTTTAGTATTACCAATCCCGACAAGATTTTCTGGCCCGAGGAAGGTTACACCAAAGCCGATTTGATCGACTACTACTTGGGGATCGCGCCTTGGATGCTGCCTTACCTGAAGGAACGGCCGGTGATGCTGACGCGGTATCCCGATGGCATCACGGGCAAGAGTTTCTATCAGAAGGATGCGCCAGGCTTTGCCCCTTCCTGGCTGCGCACCACCCGGATCTATTCACAAGAATCGCGGCGCGAGCTTGCCTTCTTTGTCCTGGACGACGCCGAGGCGCTGGCGTATGTCGCCAACCTAGGCACTATCACGATTCACATCTGGTCCTCGCACCTGCCCCAGTTGGAACATCCCGACTGGCTGTTGTTCGATATCGATCCCAAGGGCACTACGACCGCGCGCGCGATCGAGGTGGCCCGCCGGGTCGGCGACGAGTTGCGCGCCCTCGGCCTGAGGCCGAGTCTGAAAGGGTCGGGGCAGGCCGGCTTTCACGTCGTGGTGGGCCTGCAACCGCGCTACACTTACGAGCAGGCGCGGATGTTCTCCGAGCTGGTGGCGCGCCTGGTAATCACGCGCATCCCCGAGCTGGCGACGATCAATCGCAATCCGCGCACGCGCCAGGGCAAGGTTTATATCGATTATCTGCAACTAGGCCACGGTAAAACCATCGCCGCGCCCTTCGCCGTGCGGCCCCAACCGGGCGCGCCGGTTTCGGCGCCACTTAGTTGGGAGGAGTTGGAGCCCGGTTATGATCCCTCCGCGTTCACGATCAAGACGATGCCGGCGCGAATGGCGCGGCTTAGAGAAGATTCGTTTCTCGGCGCGCTGCAGGATAAGCAGACACTGGAGCAGGCGTTGCCGCGACTGGAGAGCGCGCTGCGAAAGCCGTGAAGACCCCGGCCGATTTTTGCGCCAACAAGCACCGCCAACCTCTATTCGAGGAGGATGGGCGTCGCGTTCCTCATTGGCGCGAGGCCGGAGCTCGATCGCGGGCGGGCTGCGCCAACTTCGCTCTCAAGGCCGCGGTTGCGCCCGCGTCCACTTGTCCCTGCTCGTCGATCACCACCCCGTACAGCTGGCGGGCCTGCTCGCGGCTGACATACTCCTGCGCCACGTCGTCGGCCACCCGGCGCGGGTCGCGTCGCAGGGGATCGCCGAAGCCACCTCCGCCTCCGGTGCGTACGACGAAGGCGTCGTCGGGTTGCAGCGGCTGGGTCAGCACCTTGGCGTTGGGCAAGTTGGTGATCTCTTGGCCTTGCAGGCGCAGGGTGACCTGATTACCCATTCCGTCGAGTCCGCCCGCCAAGCCCCAGGGAGGACAATGGACGCGATCGATCTGCATATTGACGGTGACCGGGGCGCGCGCCCGGATGATCTGCTCGATTCCCAAGCCGCCGCGAAATTCGCCCGCGCCACCGGAGTCGTTGCGCAAGGCGTGACGCTCGATCAGCAAGGGGTACTTGGCTTCCAGTTGTTCGATCGGATTGTTGTGGGTATCGCCGTCGTTGAGCGCCACGGTCGCGCTGACCCCGTCCTCGCCTAGCTTGGCGCCCCATCCGCCGCCCACCGGTCCGGTGCTGGCCAAAAACAAACGCTGATCGCGGGGCGAGATGCCATGGACGGTGGCCACTGCCAGGTCGGCATGATGGCCGGCGATGGTGCGCTCGGGAATCACCGTCGAGAGCGCCTTGAAGACGCTATCGACGATAGTCATGGGAAAAGTCATCCACCAGCGCATCGCGGCTGGCCGCACCGCGCTTACGATCGTGCCCGGCGCCAGCACTACCTTGAGCGAGCGGAAGCTACCCTCGTTGATCGGATAGTCGGTGGGCGAGGTCAGACATTTGTAGGCCACCTGCGCGCAGGCGTAACCCGTGGTCGCGCCCGAATTGTAGAAGCCGCGCACCTGCCGACTGACTTCCGACAAATCGATCGTCATTTCCTCGCCGGCTACTTCTACCCGCACTTTGAGTGGGATGCGTTTGCCGACCTCTACCCCGTCGTCGTCCATGTAGGCTTCGGCCTCGTAAACGCCATCGGGAATGGAGCGGGTGCGAGCGCGCGCGGCGGCTTCGGAATGATCCATGATACGCGCGATCGCATCGAGCACCGGTTGGCGACCGTAGCGATCGAGCAGCTCCAGAAAGCGCCGCTCGCCGGTGGTCACCGCGGTGATCTGAGCCCGCAAATCGCCCATCGCGCGCTCGGGCAGACGCACGTTCATGCGCAGGATATCGAGCAGGTCTTGGTTGACCACCCCGGCGCTCTGATACTTCAGCAGCGGGATCTGAATTCCTTCCGAATAGATATC
Source organism: Candidatus Binataceae bacterium (assembly GCA_035294265.1). Lineage (NCBI taxonomy): Bacteria > Candidatus Binatota > Binatia (SeqCode) > Binatales (SeqCode) > Binataceae (SeqCode) > Binataceae bacterium (SeqCode). The sequence continues at coordinate 20,106 of DATGLK010000028.1, read as the reverse complement.
GGTCGTGACTCCGCCCAGGGTCCCACCCACGTCGGGCCAATGCGCCATGCAGCAGGCAAAGGCCACCAGCACGCCCTGATGGAAGATTGGCAGGCTGAAGGTGAAATGGTTGAGATGGCTGCCGGTCAGATAGGCGTCGTTGGTAACCAAAATGTCGCCGGGAGCCAGTCCACCGGGCCCAAAGTGCCTTAGTTCGGCGCGGATGGTTTCGGCCATCCCGCGGATAAACATCGGCAGCCCCAGCCCAATCGATACCGTCTCACCGGTGGCGGTGAACAGCCCGACGGTAAAATCCAGCGCCTCGTAAACGATCATGTTGTAGGCAGTGCGCATCAGATTGGTTTTCATTTCTTCGGTCACTGCGATCACGCCGTTGCGAATGATCTCGGTCAGGACCGCATCGGCGCCCGGCGCGCTTGGACGCCGCTGGCCGCGCGCGCGGACCACGGCCCGGGGCGCGGACGCCAGCTTGAGTTTGTTTTTGGATTTGCCGCCAGCCTTTCCCACTTTCATTACGCGGTCCTTCCGACCTCGATTAACAGATTGCCGAACTGGTCTACGTGCAGACGATCGCCCGGTAGCACGACTGTGGTTGAAGCGTGTTCCTCGATCACTGCCGGCCCCTCGATCTGGTTGCCGGCGCGCAGCTCGGCGCGAGCAAAAGCGGGAGTTTTGAGCGCGCGATCCGGCTCGAAAAAGATGGGCCGGCTGCCGCGCGAGGCTGCTGCGATGGGGGTGCGCCCGCCGCGCCCAATAGCCTCGAGCGCCGGTTTTTTCATCACACCGGTTACGGTGGCGCGCAAGCTGACGATTTCCGCAGCCTCGCCCGGGGCCGAAGTGCCGTAGCGCAACTGGTGGACCTCATCGAAGCGCCGCTTGATCGCGTCGCGATCGCGGCGGGCGAAAATGGCCGGACCTAGTTCGATGGTGACCGCGTGTTCCTGGCCGACGTAGCGCATATCCACCGCGCGCCCCAGCACGACACGCCGCGGCCGTACCCGGCTGCGCTCAAGCGCTTGGCGCCCTTGGGCGAACAGGTTGTCGTAAACCTGCTCGATCTCGGCAAAGGAGGCACCCGCCAACGGGGTGAACCAGGTCCGCACGTAATCGTAGCGCAAGTCGGCAAACAACATCCCGAAGGCACAAAAATGGCCGGGGGCGCGTGGTATGATGAGCTGGCGCATCCCGATCTCGCGCGCAATTGCGCTGGCGTGCAGCGGTCCGGCTCCGCCATAGGCAATCAGGGTGAAGGCGGCGGCGTCCAGCCCGCGCTCGGTGGAGACGCCTTTGACGGCGTAAGACATGGCGCTGACCGCTATGCGAAGGATACCGGCGGCGGCCGCCGTTGGCGCCATTCCCAAGGGCGCGGCGATCCGTTCAAGTGCGCGCTGAGCGGCGGCCACATCCAGCTTCATTTCGCCGCCCAGGAAGCGATCGGCGCCCAGGCGCCCCAGCACCAGGTTGGCGTCGGTTACCGTGGGCTGCTCGCCCCCGCGCCCGTAGCAGGCTGGACCGGGCTGGGCGCCTGCGCTGCGCGGCCCCACCCGCAGCGCGCCGCTTTGGTCCACGCTGGCGATACTGCCGCCGCCGGTGCCGACCTCGAAAATGTGAATCATCGGCAACTGCACCGGCAAGCCTTCGGCGTAACCGCCCACCAGCGCGCTGCCGGTGGTCAGTTCTTCGCCACGATAGATCACTCCGGCCTTGGCGCTGGTCCCACCCATGTCGAAAGCAACGGCATCGTCCAAATGTAGTTCGTGGCACAGGGCACGTGCGCCGATTACCCCGGCGGCGGGCCCCGATTCCAGCATGCGGATGCATTCCACCCGCGCCCGGTCGGCTTCGTACAGGCCACCGGTGGATTGCACCAGCAGGAAGGCTCCGGGACAGGTTTCGTCGGCCAAGTGCTGACCAATGCCACTCAAGTAATCGCGCACGCGCGGACCGACATAGGCGTTGGCCACGACGGTGGAGCAGCGTTCGTACTCGCGGTATTCCTGGGATAACTCGTGCGAAGCGGTGACAAAGACTCCCGGCAGGCGCGCCTGCACGATAGCCTTGACCCGTGCCTCATGAGCGGGATTGCGATAGGAGTGCAGAAGCAAGATCGCGACCGCCTCGATCCGCTCCCTGTCCAGACGATCGCAGATCGCCTGAACACTACTCTCATCCAACGCCACCAGCACTTCGCCCTCGGCGCTCATACGCTCGCGAACCTCCAAGCGCAGAGCGCGCGGAACCAGGGGCACATGCTTGCGGAAAAAGAGGTTGTAGGAGTCGGGCCGATTGATGCGGCCGATTTCGTATATATCGCGATAGCCCTGGGTTATCAGCAAGGCGGTTTTGGCTCCGCTGCGCTCCAGCATCGTGTTGATCGCCACAGTGGAGCCGTGCAGGAACAGCGCCGCCTGGCCAAAGCTACTGCCGGCTTTCCTGACGCCCTGCGCGATGCCCTCGACCAAGTCGTGGGTGGTAGAAAGAGTTTTGCCCAGGAGCAGGCGGCCGCTTTTCTGATCGAAGGCCGCCACATCGGTGAAAGTGCCGCCGATATCCACCGCCAGGCGCGTGGCCGCCGTTTGCTTGACCGCTTTCCGCTCCCTCACCATGCTCCGCCCTATCGCCATCGCCAATTCGCCTTCTCTTTTGCGCTCCCGCTCAAGCAGGTTAACTCAAGTCGCGTTGTGGAATCCAAGCCCGTGCCACAAAGCGGTTTGCCCACCAGCCGACTCTCGCTAAGGTAGAGGAAAAATCGGCACGGCAGCGCGATCGCCCACGCGTAGGCCGGGGTCCGTTTGGGGAGGGCTTGCGTTGAACAGCGAACAGCGGCGCGAATTTGTCCTGGCCCACCGCACCTGCATCTTTGGCTACAACCGTAAGCACGACGGTCCCTCGATGTCGGTGGTGTACTACATGATGGACGGCCCTGACGATATCCTGGTGGTGACGATGCAGGAGCGCGCCAAGGCCAAGGCGGTGGCGCGCAATCCCAAAGTTTCGATCTGCGTGCTGGATGAAAAATGGCCGCCCACCTACCTGCAGGTCTACTGCGACGCCCAGATCGAGGCGACCATGGACAGTCATCCGACCTACGTTACCGATCAGATGGTCCGTCTTTATGGCGTGATGGCGGGCAAACCGATGCCGGCCGAGACTCGCGCTCACGCCGAAGAAACCGCGCGACGGGAGCGGCGCGTGGTGCTACGGCTCAAGCCGTACGCAACCTTCGAAACCCCACCACGCCACGTCTATAAGCCTGAAGACGCCGTCGGTCTGACCCATTGGCTAGGGCAATTGATGCCCTGGCGCTGAGTCCCTAGTCCATCGGTTGCCCTGGCCGCCGGCAAGGTCTTGCCGCGAATGCTCGTGGGTGAATGGCTCGCTCAGCTCCATAGCGAGGATTCCCCACAGTTCAATTCCGCGCGAGCTGGCTAGCGCTGGACGTATTAGCTAGCTCATAGAGCGGTAAGCAAAAAATCCTCACCGGGGCAAAAATCCCAATTGCGTACATCCCACCACGTGCGCGATCGGCATACCGCCGGCTCACGAGGAGTAACGAGAACACGCTGAGCGTCTCTCCCAGAATCCGGGCTTTCAGATAAGCGGACAACCGCTTAAAAAGCCTAAGGCAATCTTAAAGCGCGTCTTCGTAGCTCAAAGATTTCCATTACTAATCACGAGACGGCATACAGATGCGCATAGATAAAGGCCAGAAGTAAAGGGAGCACTCAGATCTTGCTTCCGGAAGTTGGCATCTTTATAAGCGTATAAAGAAAATCTAGGAGCAGGAGGTCCATCTAAAGGATGCTACTGGCGATTGTAGCCTCAAGTTATGGGTGGGCTGCAGGCCAGCACCACGCTGTGAAGCTTAGAGATCTGGTCGGCGAGGTTGCGACTCCGGTCCGTGCCCGCATCGACTCGTCATAGGCATCGAAATCGCTGAATTATTAGTCAAGTAGTGTTTTTAATGGCTAACATTATCAACCATCGGCAACCCTATTTGGAGGTTTGGTCGTGCATCGGTGGGTTAAGCGGTTGGAAATTGCAGTTTTGCTGGTTTCTTTGACGCCGGTGTTAGCGTGGAGTGGCACACCGCCTGGGCTCGCTCAAAACGCTGCGCGCTCTGATTATTTCGCCTTGCGACTCGGGCTAAACGGCATGAATCTCGGCGACGAGACTGCCGGTATCGCAGAGCTACAGGCCCTGCCGCCGATTCATACCAACAACGGTTGGCAATCGGTGGGGCCCAATCCAGTGGCCGACGAGGCGATGCTTGGTCCCAACGGTTATTGCCCGCCGTCGCCCCTTGCGCCCGCCAGCGGCCGCGCTACGGCTATCGCCTTTGGCGCGGAAGGCGCGATTTATCTTGGTGCTGCAGGTGGCGGAGTATGGAAGAGTATCGACGGTGGAACGACTTGGGCTTCGCTCACAGATACTCAACCTTCGCTGGCAGTTGGTGCCATCGCAGTTGTTCCTGGCGCCAACCCGTCGCAGGACGAAGTCTACGTCGGTACTGGCGAAGCCAATAATTCCGCGGACAGCCAGTACGGCCAGGGAATCTTAAAATCCGATGATGGGGGTCAAACCTGGACCCAGCTCGGATTGAGCACGTTTGCCTACGATTCCTTTGCTCGCTTGGCGGTTATCCCCGGTCAAGCCGGTAGTCCCGATACGATTTATGCGGCGACCACCAGGGGGTCGGTAGGTGGTCGGGCGTCAGTCCAGCCTCCTTCTTCGGTGGCCGGGCTGTATAAGTCCAGCGACGGAGGAAACACATGGAGCTTGCTGTCTGGCAATGGCGGGCTCCCAGCATGGGATGGAATCAACGGTGCGGCAACTGATGTCGCGATTTCACCCGGCAACCCGGCAACAGTTTTTGCGGCGATCAGCTGTATCAAGGATTGCTTTTCGGGTGGAGTCTTCCGGTCGGAAGATAGTGGTGCGACCTGGAGCCATCTTGACGCTCCCTCATTTTCGCCTCGCATCGCCTTGTGGGTACCTACCGCAACGCAGCTTTACGCAGCTTTTGCGGGGGGCCATTTCGACCAGTTGTTTGGGGTCTTCCATTCGTCCGACGGTGGCAACACTTGGCAACCTCAGCGATTTGAACTGCCGCAGGTTGGACCCGGAGGCTGCTTGCCAGACAACCAGGCGACATACAATCTAGCTTTGGGCGGCGACCCGGCGGTTCCGACTACCGTTTATCTGGGCCTTATTGGCCTTTACCGCTCGACCGATGGAGGCAATCGCTGGAGTTACACTATCGATCAGTCGCATTCCGATTTTCACGCCGTGGCAGTCAACCAGGGCACGATTTATGCCCTCAACGACGGCGGCTTGTCAGTCAGCACCAATGGCACCAATTGGAGCCAAAAGCTCAACGTCGGGTTAGCAACTCTGCAATTCACAGGCGCGGCGCTGGGCCCGCAGACTGCGAATCTGGCGTATGGCGGCATGCAAGACAACGATCTGGCCATTTACACAGGCAATCCCCAATGGCTCTCGGGCAATACTATTGCGGATGGAGGTTTCACGGCGATTCCACCGGCCGGAGATGTGATCTTTGGCGAAACCCAGGGCATACACCTCCTACGCTCCACCGTCGCCCAACCCGATCTTAATCTAGATATCACTCCGCCTGTTGACAGAGGCGAGCGCGCCCTCTTTTATGCCCCCTTCAGCCTGGATCCAAGCAACGGCGACCGCATCCTATACGGTACTCGTCGCATTTGGGAATCGTGTGCTGAGGGTGTATGCAATGCCACTACCGGCGGTACTACCGACGGCAGCTCGCAAACCCCGGTGAATTGGAGCGCCATCAGCCCTCCTCTCAACCCGGGCTGTGTGGAAGATACCGAAGGCGGACCGATCGAGCATTGCCTGGTCACTGACGTGCGGGTAGCCCCCACCAACCCGGCCATTCTGTATGCGGTGACCGCAAACTTCGGCACCATGGGGCCGTTTGCTTGGGTCTCGACTAACAGCACCTCGAGCCACCCGACTTTTACCAACATAAGTTCCGGTCTTCCCGCTGCACCGTTGGAATCGGTGGCAATTTCTCCCGTTAACCCCAGCACCGTGGTTGTGGCTGTGGGTGGCTTTACCAGCGGTGGCGGGCACCTTTTCGAATCAACCGATCAAGGTTCAAATTGGAGCGATATTTCCAGCGAAGCTTCGGGTTTTCCCAATCTGCCGGTTACCAAGGTGCTGTTTGACGCTAACGATACCACTGGCCAGACCTTGATCGTCGCTACCGCAGCCGGTCTGTTGCGCACAACGGACAACGGAAAGAGCTGGCAGAACTTTACGCAAAATCTGCCTTTGGCACAGATTTTCGATTTGGATCAGAACCCCAACTACTTGCTGGCGGCGACCCATGGCCGCAGCGTTTGGGTGCTGGACACCGCGGTCAGTGGCGGCAGCGTAACCACGGTTGCGGCCAATAGCAGCGCAGTAGCTGGACAACCCGTAGCCGGCGGAACCATCCAGATAACCAACTCTGGCGCGTCCACGGCGAATCTGATCGCGTTGACCGTGGGGGCGAGCAATCCGACCCTGTTCTCCTCGATGGCCCTCACGGGTGGCGGCGCCGCCGCTCAAATCAACGCTGTCTCGACCGCAAACACGTTCCACTTTTCGCCTCCGCTTGCGATTAGCGTAGGGCAAAGCGTCAGCCTCAGCCTTAGTGCGATGCTCGCCCAAAGTCCCACCTCCACAACGACCACCGCGACTACAGCGAACGGTAGTGGGGGTTCAATGGCTGTCCGGCTTGCCTCATGGCGCCTTTCTTTACCCGTCAGCCCCCTTGCCGGGGTATTACTCGGGTTGTGCGCACTGGGCATGGTTTTACTGGTTCGGGTGGCGGGCTACCCTTGGGTGCCAGCCATTGCTGGGGGCATGCTCATGGTTTTTATAATTACTCAAGGTGGATGTGGCGGCTCGTCTTCACCGGCCGACGGTTCACACACCGCCCTTGGTAGTTCATCGCAAACTGTTACCCAAGTTTGGCTGGCTTCCAGCGGACAATCCCTGCAGGTTACGGGTTTACCCGCCTCGATGGGTTCGATTACCGCTACCAACTAAGAGTAGGGGCGATGGTCCAACGCGCTTGGAAAAGCGCGTTGGGGGCCATCGCCCCATCCGCAGCCTTCGCTGGAACTATCGCCGCACAGTTTGGCCGCGACGCAGTGTTATCTGCGCGCGAGCGATCCAGCAACGTGGTGTCACGCCCGGTCAGCCTCGGGCGCTAGGATCGCAACCCTTGCCGAGGGTCCTGCCGTGACCATCTCGCACGCTCACTTCGACTCGCCCGTCGCACTGGCCGCGAAGCGCTCGCGGTCGGCGGCATCGTGCACGTGCCCTTTGACCACCCCGTCGAGTTCATGGCGCCCAGTCAGGTCGAACCTGGGGTCGCTGAAAATCGAGACGTAGCCATTGGCGGACTCGTCCACCGCCACGATCTCCCACCAGTTGCCGTCCAGATCCTGGAAGTAAAAGGCATAGTCACCATGCTGCTCGGCGGGATGGCTGAGTTTGCGGATGCCGTACTCGTCCTTGACTTGGGCCAGGAGTTGATAGGCACGATCGACCGCCTCGCGGCTGGGCACGTCCAGGCCGTTGTGGTTCAAGCGGGACATCTCGCGCTCCAGCTTGGGATTTTCCACCACCGCGTAACTGTGGTTGAGCCCCTTGCGAATCAGCAGCGAGCGCGGGCTGGTTTGAATCACGTCGAAACCCAGCACCTCTTCGTAAAAGCGTCGGGTTTTGACCAGATCGCGACTCTCTAGGGTGCCGTGGCCGATCCGCTTGATATCGAGCAAGGGCGCCTTGGTGGAGCGGTCCGTAATTACTGCCATGGTCGGCCTCCAGCATTAAACTTTAAATCGGGCGCTATCATGCCTCAAGCCGCTCAGGAGTCCAAGCCCGGGGGCTGGACTCCTCAGTCCAGTTCGCGCGCCCAACCACGGTTGAGTGCAACCATGAAGAAGGGGGCGACGCGGCGCGAGCTGAACAGCCAGCGCCCCTGTACCAACCGGTAGTCATCGTAGATCTTGCCCGCGCCAATCAAGCTTTCATCGCCTTGCTTACCGCGATTGTCGAACCAGCACCAGCCACTGGCCTGGTTGTCGGCGTGAAACTCGATGTAATGGTTGGTGAAAAACGGCCGAATGCGGCGGGACCAACCGCGTCCATAAAACTCGGCTAGGGCGACGCGGCCACGATGGATACCCTGGCCTAGGGCGCTGAAATCGGCTGCGCCGTCTTCAGTGAAGAGATTAGCCAGCCCTTCGGCGTCGCGCCGAAAGATGCATTCGCCGTACGCGTAGGTCAGCGACTTGATTTGCTCGCGATTCCACAGCTCTTCGATCTTTTGCTCCAGGCTTTTATCCATGGCCGCCTTCCTATGAGGTATCTGCAGCTAGGGACTAACCTATCGCGACAGTTTGATCCAGCCAGAAAACCGCGGCGGAAAACGGCGTACCGTCTCCCGCCGCGGGCAGCCATGCTTTTAAAAACCCGGTTCTTGCCAGACCCGATTGTCCATCAGCGTCTTGACCTGGCTGATGTAGGTCTGAGCTGCCGAATCGTACCACTGGCCACTGTACCATTGCCCCACGCAGCCCCACAGCGCAGTGCCGCTGTCGCTGCTCGGATAACCGTTGGAGCCCTGCAAATAGCCCAGCTTGCCATCGAAGCAGGCCCGCTGATAGGCCAGCTTCCAGTCCACGTTGAAGGCGGTGCTCTCCTGACTCATCGGCACGGTGGACGGGTAATCGGTGCTCTTGATTTGCAAGATGCCGAAGGTGACGCCGTCGTCGCCGTCCGCGCTTTGCTTCCACCAGCTCTCGTTGGCCGCGATGGCGCGCACTAGGTTGACGTCGAAACCCCACTTGCACGCGCCCCACTGCAGGATTTCATCAGTGGTGCCGGTGAAATTTCCGGTCACTCGCGCGAAATAACTGGTGGGCGCGCCGCCATCGGCGCTCACGCTAGCATCGGCCACCGAATCTAATTCGCTACTGGTTGGAGTGGTGTGATTGGCGGTCTCATTCTGGGGCCGCGGCTCCCAGGAAGAATAGGCTACTTGGGCCGCGCATTCGGAGTCGCTGGGAAGCGAAGAGCCCGAGGCCAGCGTGGTGAATTGATCGCTTCCGCCGTCGCTGCTCGTAATCTGGGCCGCCGAACTGGCGTTGACCGCGGCGATGGTAGTCGTGGCGGTGCCTGAGCCCACGGTTACATTGACCGAATCGCTGCCGATTTCCTGGTTGGACGTGTTATAGCCGCGCACCGTGATGGTGTGTGCTCCATTGCTGGCGCCGCTGGCGTTCCAGGTGAAGTTATATGGTGGGCTGGAGCTGAGGTAAGTGCCATCCACATAGATATTCACCCAGCTTACTCCAGCAGCGGCGGTAGCCGTGATCGCCACCGACCCCGAGACGTTGGCATTGTTTGCTGGCGCGGTCAGCGTTACTACGCCGGGCGCACCGTTGGCGGTTGCATTGGGGGCGGTTACCGTTACGCTGACCTGCGCGCTGCCCACCAATTGGTGAGCGGCATTGTAAGCATTGACGCTCAAGGTGTGACGCCCGCCGTTGGTGGTGGTGGAATCCCAACTATAGGCGTAGGGAGGCGACGAGCTGCGATAGTTGTCATCAACATAGAAATTGACCCACTGCACATTAGGTGCCGCCGTCGCCGTGAACGCGACCGTACCGCTGACGGTCTGTCCGTTGCTGGGGCTGGTTATTTGCACTTGCGCCCAGCTCATGCCAGAAGCCGTTACAAGGGCCAGCATCGCCGCCGATAACGCGATCGAAATCCTCAATCTCACGAAAACCTCCATTGATGGTGATGGCGGCCGCCACCCTTTCGAAGCCGCGGTCGAAAGGTTAATTCATTTACCGTGACGACAGCCGATGAGTTACGCGTAGATCCCTTGCGCAAAGGCCATGCCATAAACAGATGACTAGCAATGTACTGGATTTATGGAGCTGAAGAGCTCGCCGGAGTTCCGTCGCGAGACACCGCTGCTCTAATCAGGACGCTATGCGACACCCCGAAGATTGATTCCAAGTAGGTCACTTGACACGTCCCTGAAAGATTGAAGTCAAATCAACTAGTGATTTTGCAGTCTGGCAAATGCATATAGCGGCGGTTGCGGTCAGCAAAGCTGTACTGCGGTCTAAAATTTTCTTACACCGTCAGCGGCATGACTGAAAAACAACGGCGGTGTACGGCCGCTTGGTATAGCTATAGTACAAGAAACGAGTAGTCTAAACTGCCGGGCGAGCAGCCAGATCGTATACTTCGGCTAGGAGTTCATACGAGCGCATCCGTGCGCGATGGTCGTGCACGATCGTGACAATCATCAATTCGGATAGGTGGAGAGCACTCGCGATGGCGTCGAGCTGGCGGCGTACTTGATCGGGGGTTCCCACCGCGTAGCGGGGAAATTCGCCGCGATCTTCGGCCAGTGGGTCGGGACCGTGGCGCAGCTCCTCCAATGCCTGTTCGGGCGGCGCGATGGGACGGCGGTCGCCCTGGCGGATGCGTCGGCGCTGTAACCGGGTACTGGCGAACAGGCGCTGCGCCTCGGCCTCGCTGTCGGCGCACAGCGCGCCCAGCGCCACGATCGGTTGGGGATGGGCCAAGGCGCGCCGCGCTGCGAAGTGGGTGCGGTAGTATTCGACAGCGGCGCGCGTGTGATGGGGATCGATAAAATGAGCGAAGGCGTAAGGCAGTCCCACCTGGGCCGCGGCCGAGGCACTCCACATGCTGGAGCCCAGCAACCAGACCTCAGGTGCTCCGGCTGTTTCAGGGGACACCTTGATACGAGAGAAAGGATGGTCGGACGGAAAGGCGTGATCCAAAAACGCCAGCAGCTCAACTAACTGTTCGGGGAAATCATCTTCGCGCCATTTGTTGTCTTCGCGGTCGCGGCGCAAGGCGAAGGCTTCCAGCGGACCGCTGCCCGGGGCTCGTCCCAGCCCAAGATCGATCCGCTCAGGATAGAGCGCGTGCAAGGTGCGAAAGACCTCGGCCACCTTCAGCGGACTGTAATGCGGCAGCATTACGCCGCCCGAGCCCACCCGAATCGCGCGGGTTTCCGCCGCCACCCGCGCGATGACGATCTCGGGTGCCGGACTGGCCAGGCTTTCGGTCGCGTGATGCTCGGCGATCCAGTAGCGCTCGTAGCCCAGCCGATCGGCCAGGCGGGCCAGCTCGATAGTGTTGCGCAGTGCGTCGCCGGGCGTGAAGCCGGCCGGCACCGGCGACTGGTCGAGGATCGAGAGCTTCATCAGATTTCCTGCCTCGCCGCATAAGATTATCGGCTGGCGCCGGCCCGAGGCAAAAGGCGACGCATTCCCCCCAACGATGGCTTGATCTAACATCGCGCCAGGGAGCGGCAAAGATGAAAGTTGCGGTACTCGACGATTATCAGAATACGGTCAGGAACCTGCGTGCCTTCGCCGGCGCGGCGGGCCATCAGGTGACCATTTACAACGATCATACCAAGGACATCGATGAGCTGGCGCGCCGGCTAGCCGATACCGAGGCGCTGGCGCTAATTCGCGAACGCACGCCCGTAAGCGCCCCCTTACTGGAGCGGCTGCCGCGGCTGCGGATTATAAGCCAGACCAGCGTTTACCCCCATATCGATGTGGCGGCCTGCACCCGGCGCGGTGTAGTGGTCTGCTCCCACATGGGGGGCGGCGCCCCCTCCTATTCGACCGCCGAACTGACCTGGGGCCTGATTATCGCCGCGATGCGGCGAATCCCGCAGGAGGTCGCCGCGCTTAAGGCTGGACGGTGGCAGGGTGCCAGCATCGGGATTGGGCTGCGCGGCAAGACCCTGGGGATTTACGGCTATGGCCGGATCGGCGCGGTGGTGGCCGGCTACGGTAAGCAATTTGGGATGAAGGTCCTGGCCTGGGGCCGCGAAAATTCACGGACCAAGGCGGCCGCCGATGGTTTCGCCGTGGCCCCCGACCGCGCCACGTTCTTCTCCCAGGCCGACGTCGTCAGCCTGCATCTGCGTATGATCCCGGAAACCCGCGGAATTGTCAGCGCCGCCGATCTTGCCCGGATGAAGCCGACCTCGTTGCTGGTTAATACCAGCCGCGCCGGCCTGATCGAGCCCGGCGCGTTGGTGGCGGCTTTGCGCGCCGGCCGTCCCGGGATGGCGGCGGTGGACGTCTTCGAAGAGGAGCCGGTGGTGGGCGGGAGCCATCCACTGTTGGCGATGGAGAACGTGGTGTGCACTCCCCATCTGGGTTATGTGGAGCAGGACAACCTGGAGTCGATGTTCAACGCCATCTTCTCTCAGATCAATGCTTTCGCCCAGGGTCATCCGATCAACGTGGTCAATCCCGAGGCGCTGACCGCGCGCGCCTGAACTACCTCAGGACCGCGGCCGGGCGAGGCGCGGTCGCGGGGTGGCTGACGCGCGCTTGCAGATAGTCGATTACCTGCTGCGTGGGGATCACGTCGGCATACTTGCGCTGCATGTCGTAAAGATTGATCGCGTGCGAGGCCTCGCCGCGATCGAACGAGCATTCCTCGGGCACGACGATCTTGTAGTTGAGCGAGAAGGCGTCCAACACCGAGCTACGCACGCAGCCGCTGGTGGTGCATCCGGTGACGATCAGGGTGTCCACCTGGCGATCGATCAGATAGGAGACCAGCGGGGTGCCGAAGAAGGCGCTGGGCTTTTTCTTGGCGATTACAAATTCGCCTGGCGCCGGCGCCAGCTCGGCTACAATTTGGGTGCCCTTGCTGCCTTCGACGCTCATCGGGTGAACACCTTCGGGATGACCGCGGCGCCAAGCCCCTTCGTCGGCTGCGTCCTCGCGATAGCCGGTAATGGTATAATAAATAGGAATATGTGCCGCGCGTGCTGCCTGGAGTAGGTGCTGGGTGTGCCGAATCGCGCTCCAGGCCTCTTCGCCGCAGCTCAGTGGATAGCGCTTGATGGACTCGCGAATCGGCTCGCCCTCGCCGGTGAAGGCGTAGGTGACGTCGATTATCACTAGGGCCGGCTTATGGCCGAAACCACCCGCGCGCCCCTCGGCCGGAAACAGCTCGCGGTCGCGCTCGCTCAGATAGCGATCCCATGCTCGCATGGTAGTATCCTCCCAAATTGGTCCGCTGCGCACGCCCTCGTGTAATTCGATGCGGCGGTCAACTAAACCAATTCCATCTCCCGCAGGTGGGGACTGATGCGCAGGTGCGGTTCACTCAGCTCTTGGACTTCGGCTGGCGTCCATCCTGGCAGGACCTCCACCAGAGTGAGGCCTTGCTCGTCGATTTCCAGAACTGCGATGTCGGTGATCACCAGATCCACACATCGGGGCGCGGTCAGTCGGTAGGCGCATTGCTTTACCAGCTTGGGTCGCCCGTGCTTGTCGGTATGCGTCATCATGACGATGACCTTCTTGGCGCAAAAGGCCAGGTCCTGTCCGCCGCCCAGGCTGCCGACCTGTTTGCCTGGGGTGGTATTGTTGGCCAGATCGCCGAATTCCGAGACCACGTGGGCGCCCAGGACCGAGATGTCGATATGGCCGCCGCGAATGATCGCGAAGCTCTCGGCATGATCGACGATCGCCATCCCGGGCCGCGGTTTGACTGGCTGCACCCCCGCGTTGATCAGGGTCAGGTCAGCCTCGCTCGCGTTTTCCACCGTCGGTCCGTAACCGATCAGGCCGTTTTCGGCATGCAGCAAGATCTCCTTGTCTGGGGGCAGAAACATCCCGCACAGGGTGGGCATGCCAGAGCCCAGATTGACGAGCATTCCGTCTTGAAATTCCTTGACCACTCGCAGCGCCAGCGCGCGTGGCTCCAATCGATCGCCCGCCATCATTTCCTCCTGTTACATCGGCTCGTTCCAGGGGCGTGGGCTTGAAGGGCGCACCACCACTCGCTGGACGTAAACTCCCGGGGTGACGATTGTTTCGGGATCAAGCTGGCCCAATTCTACCACTTCGTCGACCTCGGCCACCGTGACAGTGGAGGCGCCGGCCATGGTGGCGTTGAAGGTTCGCGCCGAGTTGCGATAGACCAGGTTGCCGAAGCGATCGGCCTTGTGGGCACGGATTAGTGAGAAATCCCCCTTTAGCGCGCGCTCAAGCAGGTAGGGGCGGCCGTCGAACTCGCGCACCTCTTTGCCCTCGGCCACAAACGTCCCTACCCCGGTGGGGGTGTAGAAGGCGGCGATCCCGGCCTTGGCCGCTCGCACACGCTCGGCGATGGTGCCCTGGCCCACCAACTCCAGCTCGATTCGGCCCGCCATCACGCCCTCCTCGAAGGGAGTGGTGACGTGGCCAACCGCCGCAGGAAAAGCCAGGATCCCCTTGCGAACCTGGCCGCGCTCGACCAGGAGGCCGGGGTCATAAGAATCCTCGGGCCAATGCATGATCTCTTTCATCCGGCCGCGCACCAGGCCCATGAACTCCGACCCGCGCCCGCCGTGATTGCCGACGATGGTCAGGTTCTTGACCCCACGCCGAGCTACCGCCGCCATCAGGTAGTTGGCGCAGTCGGCGGGACCGCCAAAACCGCCTACCAGAATCAGCGCGCCGTCGCGCATATCGGCGACTGCCTGATCGAAGCTTGCGACAATTTTATTGATCATGTCTGCCTCGTCGGGGGCGCAAGCCTGCTACTTGAAGCGGCTTCTTTTTCATACCGCGCACGCTCCTAGTAAAAGTTAGAATCATAAGGAACCCCAAGCTATATAAAAAGGGCGGGGCGTGAAAATGGGTTTGGGCGCCACTGCACCGGAGGGTCGAGCGTTGAACCGTCAAGTAGCCGTGTTGGCAGGCAGCTTGCGAAAAAACTCCTTCAATCGCATGACCGCGAAGGCCCTGGTAGCCCTAGCACCGGCTGGGCTCCAGTTGGAAATCCTGGAAATCGGCCAACTTACGCTCTACAACCAGGACCAGGAGGAAGCTGGGCCGCCGCTGGCGTGGCAGGAGTTCCGCGCCCGCGTGCGCGCCTCCGACGCGGTGCTGTTCGTGACGCCGGAATACAATCGCTCGGTGCCAGGGGTGCTCAAGAATGCGCTCGACGTGGCGTCGCGGCCCTACGGACAGAGCGCGTGGGAGGGCAAGCCGGGCGCGATCGTGAGCGTCAGCCCCGGTGCGATGGGTGGTTTCGGCGCCAATCAGCATCTACGCCAGTCGTGCGTTTTCCTCAACGTTCCTGTGATGCAGCAACCCGAGGCCTACGTAGGCGGCGCGGCGGCCTTGTTCGACCCCGCCGGCAATCTTATCAATGACAGCACCCGGCTCTTTCTCAAGGGTTTCATGGAGGCCTATGCCCGCTGGATTGAGCAGCTCTTGACCGGTCATTGAGCAGTTTGCGCCACCACGTGCAATCTGGTGATCTTGGCCATGGCGATCTTGGTTATGATTGAGTCAGACCCTTGCTGCGATTTGCGGTAGCGGGCCGGATCGGAAAGGCGGTATCAGGCTGATGGCATTCGTAATTACCCGATTGTGTATCGATCACGTCGACACTTCATGCGTGGCAGTCTGCCCGGTGGATTGCATCTATACCTACACCGGAAGCGATCGCGAGCGTTTCCCTAACCAGCTCTATATCAATCCCGACCAATGCATCGATTGTGGCGCCTGCGCCCCGGAATGTCCGTGGGAGGCGATTTTCGACGCCCCCTCGGTGCCCGAGGTCTTCAGCGCCGACACCGCGCTCAATGCTCTGACCACCGAACTGGCCGACGATTTCAAGGTCCAGCGGCACGAGAACAATACCGCGCCCACGCCCGAGGAGGTCGCGGCCAACAAAGCAAAGTGGGGATGGACCGAATAGCTTGAAGGGCGCGGCGGGGGTAGCCGCGCCGGCGCGCATCTTGTCGCTTCCGAGCCGTGTTGAACCCGACGGCCACCGTACACCCAGTCGCCGACGGCCAGCCGCCCGCGCGGCGACGGCGCCGGGCCCCTTGCCGGCAGGAAGCTTGCTCAGCCCTATTTTTTGTTTGACCGGCCGCCTCCGGGCTTCGTGCCGCGGACCATCGATCTGGTTTTGCCGGCCATGACGGGGTCGAGGTAATTCTTTTCCTTGATACCCAGCTTGCGTTGCGCCAACCCGGTGAGCGCTTCGAGAATTATCCGCCGGGCGTTCATGACCGTGGTGATCCCCGGGTCGAGCAGCGGCGCCACCTCCACTACCTCAAATCCCACCACCGGAGTCTCGTGACAGATCCGCCGGATGGCAGGGAGGATTTCGCGCGGGGTCAGACCGCCGGGTTCCGGAGTGCCGGTGCCGGGCGCGAAGGCTGGGTCCATCACGTCGACGTCAACCGAGACATACAGATATTCGGGACCGTCCAGGGCTTCGTCGATCGCCCGGTTCAAAACCGCATCGAAGCCCAGCCGCTCGATCTCCGCCATGTGATGAGAGCGCAGGCCGTTCTTGAGCATCCAGGCCAACAGTTCGTCGTCGGGGACCAGGAAGCTGTGTAAACCGACCTGGACGAAGTTTTTCCCCGGAACGTGTTCGTCCTGGATGAGCCGGCGGATTGGCGTTCCGTGGGCGATGTTATGTCCCATGACGCTTTCGGCGCAGTCCACGTGACAATCGAAGTGAACCACGCCAACCTTGCCCGGTCCGTACACATCGGCGATGGCGGCTGCGTCCGGCCACAGGATGGTATGGTCGCCGCCAAGCACGATCGGAACCGCGCCGGTCGCGGCGATCTCTTTGACCACCCCGCGGATTTCATCGCACGAGGCCTTCAGGTCGAGCGGATCGACGGCGGCATCGCCGTAATCGACTACTGTCAGGACTTCGAAGGGTTTGACGCGGGTATCGGGATTTTGGAGCATCGCGGGAATGTAGGGTACCGTGCGCTCATCGGCGCGAATGTAGCGCGGGCCGTACTGGGCGCCACGATGGCCGAAGCTGGTATCGACCGGTGCACCTACGATGGCAACTTCCACTTTGCCGGCCTTGAGGTCCTCCGGCGTCAACGCCAATGGTAATCCCATGAAGGTGGCGATTCCGCTGTAGGCCATCGAGCCCGTATAACGCTGAAGATTAATCGGGCCCGGCTCGCGCTTGGGCTGCTTGCTAAGGTCCGCACGCAGCTTCCAGAATGGTCCCTCTATTCCAGCCATATGTTGATGCCCATTTTTAGCCAAACCCACCAGAAATTAGTAAATTTAACTGACTTGACAAACGTGGTCATTAGCCCGATCGCCCTTCGGCGTCAACTCGGCACTGGCGTGGCACTTTCGGCGCGCCCAATGTTCTTCTGGGATTGTCGTCCATTTGAATCCTCTTTTCGCTGCCGGTTAGCGGATGGCGCGATTAAGCTATCGAACGAGAATTTTTCGAATTTTGGCGAAAACTGCGCAGACATTTTGGGCTCAAGCTTCGTGCCAACAGATTTTTAAAGCGCCATCCTGTCTGGTATACTTCTGCGGCGCGGTGTAATTGGAAAACTACACACGATTGGAGCATTTCCGAATTGCGCGCGTGGCAGGCTCGGAGATGGGGTGAACCGCGGCATGAAAGTAATCTGGACAAACAAGTATTTCGTTGGCGTTGCGCTGACCATATCGCTACTGGCGTTCGCGGCATGGACGGCGTTGGCGGCCAATCCTTCGCCCTCGCGCAGCCGCGCCCAGGCGGAGACTGATTTCGCCAAGTTGTTTGCTGGAATACCCGGGGGCGACATTCAACCCTGCCGCGCCGTGTTAGACATGTATCCGGAGTTCAACGGGGTTGCGGTCGATCCGAAGAACAACATAGTGCTCTTCAGCGACACCAACCTCAAAAGTCTGCTGGTGTATCGGCGCACTGCGGGCTCTGTGGATTCGCCCGAAGTGACTCCTCCCTTGGCACAGATCATGGGGCCGGCCACTTACATTTCGTTCGCCGCCGGAGTTGCGATTGATCCAGTACATAAAGAGATCTACGCCGGCGAAAATGATATCGGCGACGACGTGGCGGCCTTTCCCTACGGCGCCAATGGCGACTACGCGGCCCGCGTTCTGGCCACCCCGCACGAGGTGTACGGCATCGGCGTCAGCCTCAAGCTCAATCAGATGGCCTTGGCGATTGAGCACGACGAAGAGCTGATTTTCTTTCGCCTGGGCGCTCATGGCGCCGAACCACCACTGCGTGAGATTCGAGGGGACAACACGGGGCTAGCCGATCCCCATGGCGTCTATTGGGACGATACCCACGACGAGATTTTCGTCGCCAATCACGGCAACTGGGCGCGCGGGGCGTGGGATCCCGATTACCAGGGCGGCGGCCGCTATCAACCGCCCTCGATAACTGTGTTTTCGGCCGATGATCGGGGCAACGCCAAGCCGCAGCGCACGATTCAGGGTAGCAAGACCCGGATGGATTGGCCCGCGGGAGTGTCGGTCGATGACCAGCGCGATGAAATCGCGGTGGCCAACATGGCCAGCAATGCGATTACCATCTACTCGCGCACGGCCAATGGCAACGTGGCGCCGATTCGCGAGATCAAAGGGCCGCGGACTGGCATCACCACCCCGATGGGGGTGGCGTTTGATCCCATCCATCACGAGCTGTGGGTCGCCAATTTCGGCCACACGGGCTTGGTCTTCGACAGCGATGCCGACGGCGATGCCCGCCCCAAACGGATCATTCGCAACGCTCCCAAGGGCACCGCGATCGCCGGCTTCGGCAACCCGATGGCGATGGCCTACGACAGCAAACGCGATGAATTGCTGGTTCCCAATTGAGTCAGCGATCCGCGGATCGCGGCCTTTGCCAGGTTGGCAAGTGGCAATACTAATGCTGTCCGTATCATTCAAGGACAGAAGACCAAGCTGACGCGCGCCGCTCACGGCATCACTTACGACAAGGCCCGCGATTTAATCCTGGCCAGCGAGCCGCTGGCCGCCGCAATCGTAACCTTTCCCGCTGGCGCTCATGGCGAAGTCGCTCCGCTGCGGGTCCTGCAGGGACCCAAGACCGAGCTCCATCGCCCTTTCCAGCTTGAAGTCGATGACGTTCACAAGGAGCTGGTGGTCGCCGACTCGGTCTCCAGCCGGATTTTGTTCTACCCTTGGGACGCCAACGGCAATACCCCGCCCTTGCGCTATATTGGCGGCCCCAAAACCGGAATGTATGGCGGCGTGATCGGGGTCGCCGTGGACCCGGTGCGCAACGTGGTGGTAGCTACCGCCAGCGACCAGAAGCATCGCGGGGCG
Source organism: Candidatus Binataceae bacterium (assembly GCA_035294265.1). Taxonomy (NCBI): domain Bacteria; phylum Candidatus Binatota; class Binatia (SeqCode); order Binatales (SeqCode); family Binataceae (SeqCode); species Binataceae bacterium (SeqCode). The sequence continues at coordinate 898 of DATGLK010000028.1, read as the reverse complement.
ATCTTTGTGTTCGACCGCCGAGCCAGCGGCGACGTGGTCCCGCTGGGAGTCATAACCGGGCCTCACACGGGGATCAAATCGCTCTGGCATGTAGCTGTCTATAACGGCAAAATTTTTGCCGTAGCCTTCAATAGCGGGTATTTTCCACCTTACGATCGGGGCGGCTTCGCACCTTTGCCGGGCTGTACCGGACCACCCCGGCCATGGCTGGCGCCGATTGGCTTTATTGGGGTGTGGAACCTCACCGACAACGGCGATGTGCCGCCGCGCGCCTATATCCGCGGCGCGGCCAGCGACCTGCTGCATCCAGCCAGCATCGCCCTGGATCCTCCTGATGGGGAGTTGTTCACCGGTGACGGCGGGCGCAATGGCATATTTGCCTTTCAAGTTCCGCAGCTCTTAGGCGTGCCGGGTCAGGGAGGTCTGGGTAGTGGGCCGATCAAGGACACCTGGAGTCACTAAGGGACCAGGGCGCCGCGAATTTTTGGGGTCTGACCGCCGTCTGTTCAGGCAGGCGGCTGGGTTTGGGGACTGAAGATAGTCCGCTGACATTGAAGCTTCAGCGCCCGGCTGAGGCATGACGCTTTGGGAGGGTGGCCAATGAGATGGTCGGCTAAGCAGACGCCGTTTGGGCTTGGCACGGCTGCGCTACTGGCGTTGCTGGCGGTAGGGCTGGGGCCCACCCAGGCCGCCGCGCAGGAACGCAAGCACAGCAGTGCGGACAATGCGCTCAAGCAAGTCTTCGATAAGATCGCTCCCGGCATTCCCGGCGGCAATATTCCGGCCTGCCGGCGGTTGGGTGATCCCTATCCAGAATTTAACGGGATTGCGGTGGATCCCAAGAACAATGTCCTGGCGATTACCGACACCAATTTAAAGAGCGTGCTGGTGTACAAGC
>DATGLK010000027.1 GCA_035294265.1 Candidatus Binataceae bacterium | reverse complement strand
GGGGATGTTCGGCCGCCGCGCGCGCCGCCTTCCCAGCGGCGGCTTTTTACCCACCAAGGACGTGCCCAAGCCGCCGGCGCTGGCGGCGCGCGGGGCTAGAGTTTTGACTCTAACTGAGAGCGCGACTTTTCTGGACGGAATGTTCTTTGTAAGCGGCGAGATTCCGCGGGTAACTCCCTTCGAAAAAGGGCTGCCGGCCCATTATCAAAAAAGCGCCGCCGGCCAATGGGAACCCGATCCCTGGTTGCGCGATGAACGCTTCCTGGCGGTACAGGTAAAGGACAAGGGGCTGGTGGTATTCACGGCCTGCTCGCACGCCGGGGTTATCAACGTGCTAAGTCATGCACGCGAATGCTTTCCCGCGGTCCCGCTTTACGCGGTGGCTGGCGGCCTGCACTTGTCGGGCCCCAATGAAAACATTATTGCCGATACCGTGACCGCCCTCGCGCAATTCGAGCTGGCCGTGATCGCCACCGGCCATTGCACCGGATGGCGCGCGACCGTGGCCTTGGCCAGCGCTTTTGGCGACGCGGCCCTGGCTCCGTTGGCCGTGGGCAAGCGCTACAGCTTTTAGCCGCTAGCCCCAAAGCTCGCGGCTGGCCAGGGCCGCGCCTTCGGCCAGCGCCTTAAGCTTAGCCCTGGCTATCTGCGGATGGACCCGGCCGCCCATCCCACAATCGGTGCCTGCGATTACATTCTCGCGCCCCACCAACTTGGCGTACTGGACGATTCGATCGGCCACGAGCTCGGGATGCTCGACTACGTTGCTGGCGTGGCTCACCACACCAGGAATCAGAATCTTGTCCGCAGGCAACTTGGTCTCCCGCCAAAGCTTCCATTCATGCTCATGGCGGGGATTGGCCGCCTCCACTGAATAGGCACCGGCGTTGACCTTCAGCAGCAGGTCGATGACGTACTTGAGCGGGAGGTCGTGAGTGTGCGGACCATGCCAACTCCCCCAGCAGATATGATAGCGGATGCGATCGACGGGTAGGCCGGCCAGGGCGTGATTGAGCGCCGCAACACGTACCTCGGCGAACTTGCGATAATCCTCGATTTCGGGGGTGGGCACGATCATGTCGTAGGTGTCGGGCAGCGCCGGATCGTCCACCTGCAGAATCAGGCCGGCATCGACGATAGCCTTGTACTCGGGCTTGATCGCGTCGGCCAGCGCGAACAGATAGGCCTCGTCGTTGGGATAGTATTGATTGTAGAAGAAATGCTCCAGCCAGCCCGGCGCCAGCACGGTCATAAAAGTTTCTTCAACTTTGCACCCCGATTCCGCCAGCGCCGATTTGAAGCGCTCGATGTCGGCCTGGAGTTGAGCCTGGCCAATATGGGCAAGCGGAGCGGTGCAAACGATGCGCTGCCGGGGCCGCTCGCGGGAGGGGTAGGTAGCGCGGTAGAAATCAGCGAACTCGATGCGCTCGCCGGTTGCCTGTGACATGGAGTTGGCTTCGCCTTCGTTCAGGGTCTTTAAGGTCAACCCGCTCAAGCGCTGCTCGTAGTAGGCAAAGCTGCCGAAACCGAACTTGCCCAATTCGCCGTCGCTAACGATATCGATGCCGCAGTCCGCCTGCTCGCGGATGACCTCGACCATCGCGCTGCGTACCCGCGGCATCGCCGCCTGCAAGTCGGCGGCTCGCATCGCTCCCACTCCCCGCGTCATCGCGGCCAAATCGGCAGGGCCGTCCAGACGGCCGGCATGGGTGGTAAGAATCCGCTTGGTGCTACGCTTCATAGTGCTCCGCTCTCCGCAAGGCCACGAACTCTGATAGTGCGATAACATCTCCTCCGCACGGCTGTAAAGCCGAATTTATCTCATCGCTATCGGAAATCGCTCTCCGAAGGCCTTGCCGCTGGCACCGGCAAGTGGCACAACCAACAGGTTGCTTTCGTTTCCAGCCATCGGCACCGGCCAGGAGGAGCATGCACAGCTTACGGCAACGACAATGGCTGGTGGTCGCAACCTTGCTGGTGGCGGTGTTCGTCGTATTTGGCGGCGGCTTCTATACCGGCGGAGTTTTCGTCCTGCCTCTAGCCAGTTACTTCCACACTACCCGCGCGCGCGTCTCCACACTGTTTGCGATAAGCGGCTTGACCTCTGCCATCTCCAGCTATTTCGTCGGCTGGCTGCTCGATCGCTTTACCATCAAGTGGATCATGGCCTCCTGCCTAGGGCTGTGTGGGTTGTCGATGCTATTCCTGAGCCGGGCCCAGGATTTTAGCCACCTGCTGGTCGGCTACGCCCTGCTCGGCACGGGGCTCATCGCCGGCACCAACCTGTGCGCCGCCTTCACGATCTCACGCTCTTTCCAGCAGGCACGCGGCAAGCTGCTGGGCCTGATTTTCGCCGGTGAGTCGGCCGGCGGAATGGTGATGACATTGATCGCCGCTCACGTACTGGTCCATTACGGCCACCACCAAGGCTGGCGCGTAGCTTATGTGGCGCTGGCCTTGCCGATGCTGCTGGTCGCTGTGCCCATCGTGCTGCTGTGCATGCGCGACCTGCCGGTGGTAAATACCGCCGGCAGGGCCCAGCCCCAAACCGCCCCGCCCGGGCTGGAGCTGGCTCAGGCCCTGCGTACGCGCTCATTCTGGTATCTGGCGACGGCGTGGTTCTGCTCCGCTTTCGGCTTCTCCGCCGAAATCGCCCATGTTATTCCCAGCCTGGTGGCGGGCGGCTTTGCCACCGCCGTGGCGGCTTCGTTCTGGAGCCTGGCCTTGGCCTGCAAGGCGGCTGGCCAATTGGGCCTGGGCGCCATCGCCGATTGGATCGGCGCCCGCGTCACCTGGGGTGCTTGCTTCATCGCTGGGGCGATCGCGATCCTGGTTTTGGGCGCGGCCAGCCCTTCTCATCCCATCTCCGTGCTGGTGTATGTGCTGCTAGGTGGTCCGGCGCTGGGCGGAACGATCGTGCTTGCACCCGTGGTTCAGGCCTACTCGCTGGGAGTCAAACGCTTCGGCTCGATCCACGGCCTGCTATTGGTCCTCTCGCAAATCGGATTTATGGTCGGACCGGTAATAACCGGGTGGATTTTTGACCTCACCCACAGCTATCGGGAGGGCTTCGCGATAATCGCCACGCTCTTCGCCTTGGCTGCGATGGCGATATTCCGATGTGCCCCCTTGAGCCGCCTGCTCCCCACCGAACCCCTCACCCAAAATGCCGTGATTGGCTAGTGCAGCAGGGTTGGAAAAGGCCGCGGATAGCCTCCATTAACCGGCTCATACGGAGCGGCCGCTCCCGTCCGAACCATGGACAATTGCTTCACCAGCGTGAGAGGACGGCTGGGAAGCACGCCGGTCGCCATAGCCCGCGTGGCGTGCGCGGTGACCTTGGCTATTCACCGCGCCGGCCGTATTTGCCATTGAAGTAGAAAGTCACGGTAAAGATCGGTCCGATACTCTGCGGAAATTTCCATTCGTAAACTGGGAGTAGCGCACCCAGACCCCAGGTAACCTGATAGCGTTGAGTGCTCGGCCAGGTAGCCTCCACGGTCGGCGAGGCCCACCAGTAGGACCAGGGGGGAGCGTTGGCATGGCCAAAGAACAAGTTGTTGCGATTTTGCCACTGACCGGTGAATTCCAGCACATAGCCCAGTCCATACTCCGCGTTGATCACATGCTCGAAGGCAAAGCCCCAATACAGCAGATTTCCGTCGGTCATGTGCAGCGACTGGCCAAAGGGCAGTTGATCAATGCCGTTATTAAACTGATAGCCGCCGTGAACCTCGGTGGGGAATTCGACGATCTCGTCAATTTCGCCATACAGCTCGAACGGTTTGAAGCGTTTGCGGAACAGTAGGCCGATACCTTGATTCCAGGTGCCGTTGCCGAACTGATCGGTATTGTAGGCGGCGGGGTTCAAGTTCTGATAGTTGCCGGTGGGTATCCAGGTTATGGTCTTAATCGACAGCGCTGGCCTCGCCAGCAAGTGATAGGTGTCGGCGTCGGTAGTCAACCCATACTTGAACTCGAAATGGATGTTGCCCAGTCCGATATCGGTAGCCGATTTGCCCGGCGGGGTGGTCGGCGGCTGGGCAGTATTGAGGATGAAGTTGGGATAAAAGTCAAACTCCAGCTGATGCCCCAACCCGATCGCAAAGCGCTGAGGCATCGCCAGTTCCCAAGTCCCATAGCGCAGGTCATGGTAACCGTAGGCCCACGGTTCGTAATACCAGGAGCCCAGCGGCTCAACCTCTGCCGTGCCGGTGAAGTTTGGGCCGCTGGTAGCTGGCCCCCAAATACTATCGGCGCGGGCCTGCCAGGGTTGAAGAATGGCCGCGGCGAAAAAGGCAGTAAATAGCAACCACGCTGTTTTCAGCCACGCCGAACGCCGGCGGCATAGCGAAAAATCGCATCGCATCGTCAATCACCCGTGCGCACTCGGAATGGCGCTCCATCCGGCGTGCAGTCGATCAAGCCGCGGGCAAACGAAGGCCTCCCGAACAACTTCGGATTAAGGTCTGGAACTAATGACTATTTTGCGAAAAGTGGACTTAAAAGAGGTGGCGCGCGCGGCTGAGCGATGCCTGCTAAACACCAAACAAAAAGCTTCGCGCTCGAAAACGGTGTATGTCTCTTGGCAGGCAAGTCTGAAGCGTGACTGACCCTGGCGGGCGGCGCCAGATGACGTCCAGCCAAATCCGCCGCCATCGCGCTGCTGGGTCCAAGCTTCGGGAGCGCGCCATAGACAGGCAATGTAAGTTTGATATGGTCAAAGAAAAGCGGGGCCAGCAAGTCAGGTTCGTCGGACCGGCTGATTGTAATGGGTAGCGCCGGCACAATTATCAATAGCGCCAGCAGTATAACCGCGGCCTGCGCCAAAAATCGCCGCACCAGCGAAGCCATGGTTGTCCGTTTATCGAACTTATCGCTGATTTGCATCAGTCTCACGATCGGGTTATTCGGCTGCACCCGCTCTCCCGCTCCGATTGCGACTTATGATCGCAATCACGACGGACAAATCGAGGAATGGGTCTATCTCATCGGCTCCAAAACCGAAGATGCGTTCGACACCAACACCGACGGCAAGGCTGACCTGATTAAAATCTACGACCACGGCGAGTTAGTCAAGGTTGAGCAGGATCGCAATCACGACGGCCGTATGGATCTAATACAAGAGTACCAAGGGGGCAAACTGGCGCGGGTGGTACGCGACAATAATTTCCATGGCAAGCCCGAAACCGTCGAAATTTATCGCAACGGCAAGCTGGCGATGGTCGAGCACGACTCCGACGGCTGCGGTGTCGCCGACAGCGTAGATTATTACGAACACGGCCGCCTAATTCGGACCCAGGTCCGCGCAACCAAGCGCTAAACTAATACGGCGGTATTTCAGCATTCCGTCCGTGGAATGTGACAGTTAACTTTCAGCACCGTCGCGGAGCGAAGTCCAAGAATCTGCTCGATCGCGGCAAGGGCAAAATGCCCGGCCGGCCGATCTTTATGCGCAAACTGCTCGTCGTGCTTCAGGAGCGCGCGTAGCAACTGCCAACTGCTCTGAAAAATAGGCCGCGACGGCACGGCTTCAGCTTTTACATCCGCGCGCGGGATCGGTCACAGAACCACGAGCACTCCCCTCATGGTTCGGGAGAAGAAGATTTCAGGAAAGAAGCCGCCTTTTTAGACTACTGATTGGCTTCCAGCAAATCGGCATAGGAGCCGGCAATCAGATCCGAAGGCGCCAGTCCCAACGCTGCCATCAGTTCGTGGGTACGCTGTTGGCATAGGGCTTCGTCGTTGACGGTATCCACTTGCGCTTCAAATTCCATGAACGCGCCCAGCCCCTCCACTTCGTCTAGATGGACGCGGACGTTGTGCCAGCGCCAGAGTTCACGCTGCTTGCGCACCACCACGCGCGCGCCGAGCGCGGCAACCAGCAGTTCCCCAAGTTTCTGTTCCGGGCCAATAGCCGCCAAGTAATAATCGCTCGGCTTGGGGCCGCGACGGTTATCGCGGCGGTAAAAGATGAGGACGTCCGGATCGCCTGGGCTTTGACGCAATTTGAGCCGGCCGCTTGGAACCACGAAGTAGGTATCAACCTGGGTAAAGTTAGCAACCCGCCGCGCGCCCAGTTTGGTCAGGGCTTGCGAGAGCGCCGGTCGGTCGAGCAGGCGCGCCTTGATTTCGATGTTCCGCATTTTCTTTATCCGAGCTTGGCGCACCAGCGCCGCCTTGTGAGCCGCCCCGAGAGCTTGCTAGTATGCGTACAATTGACGCAAAGTAAGCCCGCCCAAACGCGGGGAGTGAGCCGCCATGGAAACCACCGTCGACAGTGCCGCCGAACAACTTTACGATAAATTCCGCGCACTCGACCAGCCCGGCTACGATCGTGTGGCTTGCCGCGAGCATGCCAAAGCGATCGCCGAGATCAAGGCCCTCAAGGCGGCGCGCCGCGCGGTGATTCTGGCGCACAATTATCAGCGGCCCGAGATTTTCGAGGTCGCCGACTTTATCGGCGATTCGCTGGAACTGGCCCGCCAAGCGCGAGCGGTGCGCGCGGCCGAAGTGATCGTTTTCTGCGGCGTCCACTTCATGGCCGAAACCGCCAAGATCTTCAATCCTCAGCGTACCGTGTTGCTGCCCGATCTGCGTGCCGGCTGCTCGCTGGCCGACAGTATCGACGCCGACGCCCTGGCCGTACGTCGCGCCGAGCTGAGCGCGCTCTACCCCGACCTGCAGGTGGTCTCCTATGTCAACTGCACCGCCGAGGTAAAAGCACTCTCCGACGTGTGCTGCACTTCGTCCAACGCGGTGGCGGTAGTGGAGGCGCTGGATTCCGAGCACATCCTGTTTGTACCAGATCGCAATCTGGCTAATTACGTCCAAACTCAGACCTCCAAGCAGATCATCTCCTGGGAGGGCAATTGTTACGTCCACCATCAGATCACGCGGGCCGAGGTCGAGCGCATCAAGCGCGCACTGCCGGCGCTCCAGGTCCTGGCCCATCCCGAATGCCGAGCCGACGTGCTGGAGCTGGCCGACGCGGTGCTGTCCACTAGCGCCATGGTGCGCTATGCTAGGCAAAGTCCTGCGCGCGAATTCCTAATCGTAACCGAATGCGGACTGTCGGAGCGACTGCTGCTGGAACTGCCCGGCAAGCGCTTTTACAAGGCCTGCAAGCTCTGCCATTACATGAAAATGGTGACTTTGGCCGGGGTGGTAGAAAGTTTGCGCCAGATGCGCTACCCCATCGAGTTGACTGAGGAGGTTTGCGCCGGCGCCCGGCGTGCCTTGGAGCGGATGCTGGAGTTGTCCGCCTAGGGAACGCGGCGACGGCCGGCATGCCAGCGCGTCGATGCAGGAACTAGAAAGCCCCCGCTTGGCGGCCGGTCCACCTCGCGCCACCCGCGAACGTACCCGTTACGCGCGTCCTAAAGTGGCGGTGGACACGGTGGTCTTCGCGGTCCAAAACTGCCGGCTCAAGACCTACCTTGTGCAACTCAAACGCGGCCCGTTACGCGGACGCTGGGCCTTCCCCGGCGGGTTGGTCCGTGTCGGCGAGACCCTGGACGACGCCGCCCAGCGCGAGCTGCGCGCCGCCACCGGCCTGAGCGGGGCTTATATGGAGCAATTGTTCAGCTTCGGCGACCCCGCCCGCGACCCGCGCGCCCATGTGGTTTCGGTCGCCTACGTCGCGCTGCTGCCCGATCCGGCGATCGTGGGGGCACCCGACGCCAAGTACAGCGCGGGCGGCTGGTTCGAGGTCGGCGCCCGGCTGCCGCCGCTGGCTTACGATCACGAGCAAATGGCGCGTTATGCCTTGCGCCGGCTGACCGCCAAGCTGGAGTATAGCAATATTGCGGTCGCGCTCTTACCACGAATTTTTACCTTTAAGCAATTAGAAGACCTTTATGCTACCTTACTGGGGCGAAGACTGGACAGACGCAATTTCCGCCGCCGCATTCTGGCGATGCGCATCCTGCGCGAACTATCGGCAAAACAGCACGGGGCCCATCGACCGGCCGCGCTGTATTCTTTTGTCAGCCGCACGCCCCACGTCGTGCAAATGCTTTAAACTGCTATAGTGTGAGGAATATGAAGACCGCTTCGGCCAAATCGCTGGCAATCGCGGTGGGCGCCGCCTTGGTAGTGGCGGTAGTATACTGGGTCACCGCCGGCCGCTCCGTGGCCGGCCAAACCCTCGATCCCAGCCTGTTCAACGGCTCGGCTCGCCAAGCCTATACCATGGCACGCGATCATCCGGAGATTTTGGTCCAGTTGCACTGCTATTGCGGATGCACCGAGTTTGCCCACCATAAGAGCCTGCTCGATTGCTTCAAGGACACCCATGCCTCGGTCTGTCCGGTTTGCATGCACGAGGCGCTGGACGCGGCCGCGATGCTGAAGCGCGGGCAGGGCGTAGCGGAGATGCGCCACACCCTGGCAGTGATGTACGGGCAAGCGGCGGGTTAGCGCTGCGTGCTGTTAGTCTCCGCATACATTCAGCATTTCACCTACTTGGGTCTGCTCCTGGTGCTGCTGTTGTGCGGCCTGGGCTTGCCCTTACCCGAGGACGTGGCACTGCTGGCGGGGGGATTTCTGGTGCATCGCGGGGTGATTCAATATCCGCCCACCCTGGCGGTGTCGCTGGTCGGAGTGTTGGGGGGCGACTGTTCGCTGTTTTTTTTGGGCCGTCACCTGGGCAGCGGGCTAGTGAGATATGTCGGCTTAGTTTATCCCAACTACCGCCAGAGTATTGCCCGGATGCAAAACTTCATGCATCGCCACGGCCATCGCGCGGTCTTTTACGGCCGCTTTCTGGCCGGGGTACGGGCGCTGATTTATCTGACCGCGGGTTCGCTGGGCGTACCGCCGGGGCGCTTTTTGATCTACGATTTGGCTGGTGCCCTGATCTCGGTGCCCTTGATGGTTTCCCTGGGCTACCTGTTCGCCAATCAGATCGAGGCCGTGACCCGTTATCTGGGCGGCTTTGATCGGTTGTTACTGGCGGCCGTGGCGCTCTCGCTGGTGGTATGGTTGATGCGCGCGCTGTTACTGGCGCGCGCCCGCCGCAACCGCCTCTCGCGAATGCTCTAGTAGGAGGGCGCCGATCGGAAGCGAAACGAAGATGCGCCTGCGGTTTCCCGCCTTAAATCTCAAAGCCAAGCTGGTGGTCATCATTGTCGTGTTGCTGGCCGCCACACTGGGCGCCGAGGTTTTGATAAGCTTGCGCACGCAACAGGCCATCGCCGCCGCCACTCAGCAAAACGTCAAGGAACTGGCCGGCGCGATCCAGATCAGCGTGCAAGAGCTGACTTCGGTGGATCGCACCGACCAGGAACGGCTGCGCAAGTATGTCAGCAGCCTGCATAACCCCAATATCGAAGTCTCGATCGCCTCCAACGAAAACCTTATCATCAACAGCTCCGATCCCAGGCTGATTGGAGCCTCGCTCAATCCACGTTCCAAACAGGTGGTCAACACCGAGCGGCTGGGCCTGGACGCGCGCCGGCCGGCCCCCTACGACCTCGATCCACTGGGCGGCGAGAGCACGGTGTACCTGATCCCGGTGGTGGTCGAGGACCATTTGATGGGCTATGTGCAGGTGGTCGCCAACTTTGGCGACTACACCTATCTGCTGCGCCAGGCCCGGGCCCGCTTGATTACCCTGGCGCTGGTCATCTTCGCGGTCGGAATCGTCTTTTCCTACGCCGTGGCCGACCGCTATACGCGCCCCATCAAGGGGGTCGCCGCTGCCGCCCAGAATATCGCGGCCCGCGGTCTGGAACCGGTGGCGGCGGTGCGCCGACGCGACGAGATCGGGCTGCTCACCCGCAGCTTCAACGAAATGGTCAGCCAGTTGCGCCATGCTCGCGAGCGCGAGCAGGAGCTTAACCGGCTGGAGCGCTTTACCGCTTTGGGTCAACTCGCTGGTGGCCTGGCCCACGAGATCAAAAACCCGCTGCATTTCATCAGCCTGGCGGTGGACCAACTGCGCACCCGCTACGCCGGTCAACTGGGCAACGAGCGCGAGCAGTATCTGCGCCAGATCGCCATCATCAAAGAGGAGATTCATCGCCTCTCCGGTCTGATTCAAAACTTCCTGCATTACGGCAAACCGATCGAAATCCGGCCCGCTCCGACCGATCTGACCGCGCTGGTGCGCAACGTCCTGGCGCTGAGCGAGTCGCGCCTGAAGGCACAACAGATCGAGGTAGTCGAAGAGGGGATGGCGGAGCCGGTCATCCTGTCCCTGGACGGAGAGAAGATTCGCACCTGCTTTCTCAACGTCGTGGCCAACGCGGTACAGGCGATGGCCGATGGCGGGCGTCTGACTATCGACTTCCAGCGTGCCGAGGGCGGTTTGCAGGTCTCTTTCAGCGATACCGGCAGCGGCTTGGATCCTGAGGTCGCCGAACGGGTGTTCGAGCCCTTCTTCACCACCAAACGCGAAGGTATCGGCATCGGCCTATTTTTGTCCAAAGCGATTGTCGAAAGTCACGGCGGACGGATCTCCATCGCTCCCAATTCACCGCCGCCGGGCACGCGGGTAAGCTTTTGGTTCCCGCTCGGCGACAGCCGCGCGACGTTGCAGCAATTATGAAAAAAGCTTCAGTTTTGGTGGTCGAAGACAACGATCTGGAGCGCCAGATCACGGCCGAAATCCTGCGCGAGGAGGACTTCGCGGTAGAGGAGGCCGCCGCCGGCAAGCGCGCCCTGGAGCTGCTAGCGTTGGGCGGCTTCGACGTCGTGCTGACCGATCTGATGATGCCGGGGATGTCGGGCGAGGAATTGCTCGCCAGCATCCGCCCGCAGTACCCCGCCACTCAGGTCGTGATGGTCACCGCGCACGGCACCATCGACAGCGCGGTCAAGGCGATGAAGAGCGGGGCCTTCTACTATCTGACCAAACCCACCGATCGGGAGACCTTGGTAATGACCGTGGCCAAGGCCGCCGAACTGGCCAACTTGCAGCAGGAAAACCTGCTGCTGCGCCGGCGCCTGGAGGGCAAACTTACGATCGACGGCATCGTTGGTCAGGCCCCCGAGATCCAGGAGGTCATCAAGATTGTGCGCAAGGTAGCCGCCTCCAACTCCACCGTCTTGATCCAGGGCGAGAGCGGCACCGGCAAGGAGATTATCGCGCGCTCCATTCATATGCTCTCTCCCCGCGCCGCGCGCCCCTTCATCGCTATCAACTGCTCGGCCATTCCCGACAACCTAATCGAGAATGAATTGTTCGGCCACGAGCGCGGCGCCTTTACCGGTGCCACCGAGCGCAAGATCGGACTGATCGAGGCCGCCGACAAATCCACTCTGTTCCTGGACGAGATCGCCGACCTGGGGGTGGGCTTGCAGGCCAAGCTGCTGCGCGTGCTGCAGGAAAAAGAGGTGCGTCGGGTGGGCGGCAACGAATCCTTCCGGGTTGACGTACGGATGGTGGCAGCGACCAATCGCAATCTAGCCGAGGAGGTGGCCGAACAGCGCTTTCGCGAAGACCTCTACTATCGGGTCAACGTAGTCACGATCACCCTGCCCCCGTTGCGCGAACGCTCTTCGGATATCCCCATCCTGGCCAACCACTTTCTGACCAAGTATAGCGGTTTGGCCGGCGGGCGGGTCAAAGAAGTCTCCCGGGAGGCCATGGAAGTGCTATTGGATTATTCCTGGCCGGGCAATATCCGTCAGCTCGAATCGGCGATCGAGCGCGCAGTACTGCTGTGCGATGGTGACCGCATCACGCCGCGCGATCTGCCCGCCGAAGTACTGGCTCGCAAGGCGATCGGCCGCCCCGGCGCAGGCGCCGCCACGGGAGCGCGAGCCGACCATTTCGAAATCCCGGCTGAAGGCATCAACTTCGACCACTTCGAGCGCGAGCTGATCATGCAGGCAATGGAGCGCGCGGATGGCGTGATCGCCAAGGCCGCCAAGCTGCTAGGCATGAGCTACCGCACCTTGCAGTATCGCTTGGAAAAATTCGGGATGAAAAAAGGCGACACCCGCTTGCCTGATAGCAAGCTGCCCTGATGCCGATGAGCACCTGGAGATCGGCCGGCGCGCGCGCCAATCACCCCTGCGAGGCCCAGCCCGCGCCAAGAGGCGCCCTTCGCTTTCTGTCCCTTCCCACTTGCGCGCGGGCGGATACGAGCCTTAGCTGCTATTGCACGCGCCAGGCTTGCGTACCGGCGCTGGTAAAATGGCAGCCGAAAACCAGCCCCTGGCGATAGACCTGGCGCAAGGCGGCGCATAGACGCGCCTTGCGCACGGGATCGACCAAAAACAGTATGAAGCCAGCCCCGCCGGCACCCGAAATCCGCCCGCAATAGGCACCCGCCTGCAGTCCGCGCCGATAGAGCGTCTCCAGGCGCGTGCTGCAGATCCCCGCCGCCATGCGCCGCTTGGCCTCCCAGCTTTCGCGCAGCACCTCGTGCATCCGCGCGAAGTCTCCGCGCAGCAGGCATTCTTTCATGCGAAAAGCTTCCTGCTTGACCTGATGGGCAGCCGCCAACGCCACCTCCTCGCCCTGGCGAACGTGGCGCACCTGTTCGGCAATAATTGCCTCGGCGACTCGTGAACGACCGCAGTAGAACAGCACCAAAGAGGCTTCCAGTTCCGACACGACCCACTCCCGGATTCGCAGCGGATTGACCAGTACGCGCTCTTGGGCCCCGAATTCCATGAAATTGAAACCGCCGAAGGCGGCGGCGTACTGATCCTGCCTTCCCCCCGGCAGCCGCGCCTGCAAGCGCTCGATGCGATAGGCGGTTTGAGCCAATTCGTAATCGCCCAGCGGCACGCCCAGCCATTCGGCATACCCCTTGAGCATCGCAACCACTAGGCTGGAGGATGCGCCCAAACCCGAGCCCATCGGCACGTCCACGTGGGTCGAGACCCGCACCGGCAGCGGCCGGCCGCCGTGGTATTCGCGCACGACGTAGTTGTAGACGTGTTTGAACAGGTCTAGCCGGCCGTCGACCTTCAGAACTGCGCGTGCAGGATAGGCCACGCGATCGTCCAGGTCAGCGGAGAGGAATTCCACCCGAGGCTCTGCCAGCACCTCGACCGTGGCGTAGGCATATAAATCCACCGTGGCATTAAGCACCGCGCCGCCGTAGAGATCGCAGTAGGGCGAGACATCGGTGCCCCCGCCCGCCAAGCCGAGACGCAAGGGCGCGCGCGATCGGATCACCAGTCTGGCCGCGGGCTGGCCGCGATCGCTCAACCACCGATCGTCTGGTTGCCAGGATACTCCGGCCCGCGCATCGCCCTCCAATTGAGGCAACCTGGCGCGTTGGCGCGATTTAAAGGACGCAGCCATCGCCAGACGTTACCTTTTCCCGCGGCGATCGAACAGAGCACCGAGGCCGGATCGACTGGGCGGCGCCACGCGTCAGCCCAGGTGGTAGAGCGCTGCGGCGTTGCTCCAGAAGATTCGGTCGCGCTGATCGGGGGGAAGCTTGGCGGCAACCGCGGCGCGTTGCTCGCGGCTATTGGGCCAGGACGAGATGGCCAAGGGGAAATTGGTGGACCACAGCAGATTTTCGACCCCGGGAAATTCGCAGGCCCGCTCCAGCACCCCGAGGTTGCCGTCGTACCACGCCACCGCGAAGCATTGGCGGCGAAAAGCTTGTATCGGACCTAGCTTGTAGGCTATCTGGTCGGCCAGAGCATAGGTGGCGAAAAACCATTCGGTGGTCTCCAAATCGAAGCCCAGCCAACCTAGCGCGCTTTCGCCGAAGACCACCTTGAGAGCGGGAAACCGCTCCAGGATTTGCGACAGCAGCAGGTTGGTCAGCGGCAGGACGCAACTGACCGGTCGGGTGAGCGCTTCGAAGGCGACGTTGAGGCGGGAGGAATAGCCGGGGTAATGAGGAAGCTGAAGTTGCGGTGCGCACCCGGCATGAAAACAGACTGGCACCGCCAACTCTTCACAAGCCCGCCAAATCGGATCGTAGCAAGGATCGTTGATGTGGGGCGCGCTCTCGCGCACCATGCTGGGCACAGCGGGAAAGATGAGCCCCCTGTGGCCGCGCCCGACCGCGCGCCGCAACTCGCCGACCGCTGCCGCCACCGGGGTCAGCGGCACCAAGCACTGGGCAATGAAGCGCGAGTTTAAGCCGGCCCATTCCTCGATCAGCCAATCGTTGTAGGCCTGCACGCAGGCCAGCTCCAGTTCGGGGTCTTTGATCACACGCGCAAAAGTCTCGCCAGCCACACCCGCCACTGCCGGATAGAGCACCGAATAATCAACCCCGTCGTCGTCCAGCGCCCGCAACCGCAGAGCTGGATCGTAGGCGGCTCGCGGCACCTCGGCCCACGTGCGCGGACTGGCCAGCGGATCGCGCATCAGCGCGCCCACTGATCCGTTACCCAGCAGCGGCACGCGAACGCCGTCCACGATCCATTCCTGGCTGCCGTCGGAAGCACTCTCCAGATGGGGGATACGCGCACCCCAGCGCTGGAATGAGAGCCGGCGCGTCCACAGATCGGGCGCCTCTACCACATGGTCGTCGACGCTGATAAAGTTCATCCCATTCGCACCAGCTCTCGCCGCGGCGCGCCCTCACTCGGATATCTGCAAACCGTAGAGCCGCGCGGCATTGCGCCATAGGATCGCCTCGCGTTCGGCCTGCGGCAGCCCCGCCAGGACGGTTTCAATCGCTTGATGGGTGCGCGGATAGATGCTGGTGTTATGCGGGTAATCGACTTGGAACATGATTCGGTCGCAACCAAGGACCGCGCGCGATTTGATCCCATTCTGCTCGTACCAGACCGTGCCGTAGAGCTGGCGGCGCAACAATTCGCTGGGGCGGGTGAGGATTCCCTCGCTCCACAGCCGCATCCTCTCCCATTCGCGATCGCAGGCCTCGACGATGTACTGGATGAAGCCCATGCCGGTTTCGGTCAGTACCCATTGCAGACGTGGAAAGCGCTCGAGCACGCCAGAAAAGAGCAGATGGGGAATGAATTGGGCCATCATGGTGCAGATCGGACCCGGCACCAGTACTCGGTTCTGGCCCAAGGTGTAGGCTGGCCAGCGCGGGACCGGCAGCGGCAACTGGCCGTTGACGTGCCAATGGATCGAAATCGCGTTGGCCTGGCAGGCGGCCCACAGCGGGTCCCAGCCGGGATCGCTGAAATGGGGGATGTGGGCGGCCTCTTCGGCAAAACTAGAGAGGAAAATCTGACCGGGGTGGGCGACAATTCCCGGTTCGGCGACCACGTCGATACCGCGCATGCCCAGCTGGGCGATCCGCTCGACTTCGGCCGCAGCCACTGCGGCGCCGCTCAAGTATGGGATCAACCCTAGCGGCACGTAACGATCGCTGGCCCGGCGCCATTCGAACATTGCATCATTGTAGGCCCGCACGCAGGCCAGCTCGAATTCAGCGTCGCCCTGCAGAAAGGCTGCGCCCTGGATGGGCGGATTGGGAAAGAGCACCTCGACATCGACCCCGTCCTCGTCCATCACGCGCAGCCGCGCCAAAGGATCGTAGACCGGCGCGGGGACTTCCTCCCAGCGCTGGGGCTGACGCGTGCGAAAGTGATCATCCATCACCGCCGGGCAGTTGCTGACACCCGAATCGCTGACTCGTTTGCCGTTGACAATCCAGCGCTGATGGCCCTCGTCGGTTTCGATCAAATGAGGAATACGCTCGCCGAAACGGGCGGCGGACATGCGTGAGGTGAAGGCATCTTTGTGGACCTGCGCATGCGAGTCGGCGTCGATGACGTTGAATTGTAGCTGCATAGCCTTCTCCCCGCCGCGGGAAGCCTGGCGCTGGTGCCCGCCCCGCTGCGCGAGCCATCGGCAGTATCATGCGGCGTTGGTGCAAAATGCAATCCCGTGGTAGCGGCCGCGACCGCTCCTCCAAGCCTCGCAAGCTTCTCACTGGGATGGACCCAAAGTAGAACAGGCGTGGCCCTTGGTCGGACGTTACCTAAACCGGCGTTGGCCGGGGGGGCTAATGGCAAGACCAGAAAGGCGGGGGACGCCCTGGATAACGTGGCCAAGGGCTTAGGGTCACCTGGGGCGGCGCTCCCGCAGACGCGATCAGAACAGCACCCGGGGCGCGCGAAGAGCGCGCCCCGGACCGAAGAACTTCAGCTCTTGAAGGCGGGGATGACCTCCTTGCCGAAAAGCCGGACGGAATTATCGATCAACTCGCGCGGCATCCCGCCGATCTCGTGATTGGTGCAGAAGATATCGTAGCCAATTAGCTTCTTGCCCTCTTCCAGCTTGCGGATCACGGTCTCGGGACTACCCACGATCGCCAGTCCATTGTCGATATTGTACTCGTAGCTGGTCGCCGCTTTCTGGATGGTCTCGCCGCGCGCCTTGTCGTCGGGCCGTTCGCTGTCGCGCCCCATCCCGCGAGGATGAGTACCCCAACCAATCCGCGTGTTGGCGATCTTGCCGCCGCCCACCGGCACCGCGCCGCCCTCGCGCGAGGTCAGATACTTGCGGGCTTGTTCGTGCGCCTTCTCGTCGGTCTGGGCCACGTGCACCTGGCGCTGCAAGAAGATTCGCGGCATCGGCCCGGGATGGCCCGCCTCGCGCCAGATCTTGCGATAGAGATCAAACTTGCGCGCGACCACCTCGTCGGTGTCGAGGTTCTGCGAGACGTGGTAATTGTTCTTGGCCGCAAATTCGATCGCCGCGTCGCTGTGGACCGCGGCCCAGATCGGCGGATGAGGCTTCTGATAGGGCTTGGGCTGAGGCAAGGCCTCGTCGAAATGGAAATACTTGCCGTTGAAGGTGACCTCGTCCTGGGTCCAGGCCATCTTGACGATCTGCAGCACTTCGCCGGCGATCGCGGCGCGCTGATAATAATCCACCCCCCAGCGGATGAATTCGTGCTCATGCACGCCGATTCCCGTACCAAACTCGACGCGCCCGCGCGAGAGTTGATCGAGCATCGCAACTTCCTGCGCCAAGCGAATGGGATGATAGAAGGGCAACTGCCACATCATCGCACCAAAGCGTAGCTTGGACGTAGCGCGCGCGATCGCGGTCAGGTAGACACTAGGCGCCGTAATCCGGCCCAGCGGAGAGTTCTGATGCTCGATGACGAAGTAGGAATGCCAGCCGTCGCGCTCCAACTGCTGAGCAAAGCGGATGTGCTCGTCATACACATCGGCCATCTCTTGCTGGGTGTCCGAATAACCGCCCACGGCGTCCCACAGCGCAAAATCGATCTTCGCCATCTTGATCATCTCTCCTCGTGATACCGTCGCCCGAATAGCTAGTGCAAATCACGCGCTTCGCGATCGGCGCACACCGTCCGCGAGCTTGAGGCCGCCGCCCTTTCATCGGCGCGCGCGGCGGCCTCGGTTCAGGATGCGGAAGCAGCCCGCGCGCGCCGCTAACGTTGGGGCATCTGAAAATTGATTTCCTTCATAGTCTTGAGATCTTCTTCATAGACCCAATTCTCCAGACCGCCCAACTCGTGTTCCTGGTTCCACTTAAGTACTTCAAAGCTCTTGCCGGTCTCGCCCGTGCTGGCGTCCTGTTCGGCCAAGTACAGGGCCAGGGGCACCACCGAATCGGGCCGCAGGCGTGGGAAAAAGCGCCCGCCGCTAGCCAACCGAATCGCGGTCTGGGTATCGGAGCCGGTGGTACGGGTCAAGCTGGGCAACAGCATGTTGGCGGCGATATTGTAGGGCTTGAGTTCGGCGGCCAAGAACATCGTCATCTGCGCCAGCGCCGCCTTGGCCATCGGATAGGGCCCTTCCATCGAGTTGGGATTGAAGTTGCCGGTGCCGACGTTGATTATGCTGCCGCTGCGCTTCTCTAGCATCGGCGCGCTGAAGGTCTTGATTACCCGGAAATTGCCGAACACATGAGTATCGAACAAGCGCTGCCAATCCCCCACTTCGGTCTCCAGCAGGGTGATTCGTCCGCCCACGTCGGGGTAAAGGTCGCGCGCCCGCATCCCGGCGTTATTGAGGATAACGTCGATAGTCCCGAACTTCTTCATCGCCTCGCGGTACACCCGCTTGACGTGGGAATCGATGGTAATATCCATCGTCTCGACCAACACGTTGGGATTATCCTTGATCTCGTCCAGGAAACTGACTTCGTCGCTGGAAGCCCCTGTCGGCGCCCACAGGAGATCAGTGGCGATCACCTTGGCACCTTGCTTGAGAAAACCCCGCGTGTGCTCGCGCCCCATTCCGCGCGCTGCACCGGTTATTAATACGACCTTGTTTCTGACTGGCATCCTGCTTGCTCCTCCGTTCTGCTCGCTTTCTGTCACGAGGCGGAAGTTTAGTTATCGGAAATTTAGCAAGCTGGCGCAAGCAACCGGAAAAATCCGGAAGTCGTCCGGCGCCAGCAGATTGCGTTGAGCTAGCCCCACCCTCATCCCCACCCTGGTCAGGGGGGGATAAGAGGTCGTGATTTTTTCCAAGGTCGTAGACAAAAATACGCTAGCTGGCACCCGATGTTGATTGCGCCACAGTGGGTTTTCCTGTTGTGCGGCTGCCCTGCTAAACTGGCGCAAATCTATTTAAGGAGAATATCGGCGTGGCAGAAGCGGTCGCCGTTATTGTCGGAGTAGGCCCGGGCTTGGGCTGGGCCTTGGCGGAGCGTTTCGCCCATGGCGGGCTGCGGGTAGCAGCCGCCGCGCGCAACCTGGACAAGGTCGCGCGCCTAGTCAATAGCGGCGACGCAAGCAACATCAAGCCGTATTCCTGCGACGCGACCGCGCCGGCCGCGGTCCAGGCCCTGTTTGCCGCGGTAGAGGCTGACCTGGGCCGCCCCGAAGTAGTGGTTTACAACGCCAGCGGCTTTGGCCGCGCCAGTGTTCTGGACGTTACGCCGGAAGATTTTGAACAGAGCTGGCGGGTGGGATGCATGGGCGGCTTTTTGGTGGGCCAAGCCGCGGCGCGCGCGATGCTGGCGGCTGGGGGCACCATCCTGTTTACCGGGGCCACCGCCTCGTTGCGCGGCAGCGCCAATTTCGTCAAGCTGGCAGTGCCCAAGTTCGGTTTGCGCGCGCTGGCGCAATCGATGGCGCGCGAGCTGGGACCGCGCGGCATTCACGTTGCCCACATCATCATCGACGGCCACATCAGTCCCGACAGCGCCGGCACAACTCTGACACCCAAGGCGATCGCGGAGACCTACTGGCAGCTTTATCGCCAGCCGCGCGACACCTGGACACAGGAGCTGGATCTGCGCCCGGCGGTGGAGAAATTCTAGCCTACGCGACGTCCTGCCACGCGAGGGCACCGCACTGCGCGACTTTCGATCGGAAGCGGGAGAGGAAGGAGCCTGGGTAATGAGGAAGATCGTTGCCGCTGTGGGCTGGACCGCGGTCACCGCATTAGGGGTGTTGGCGCTGCTCGTGCTCAGCGCCTTGCATGGCGAGCGCCCGCCCAACGCGCTCTGGTTCCTAATCGCGGCGCTGTGCGTGTACGCCCTGGGCTACCGCTTCTATTCGGCCTTCATCGCCGCCCGCGTGCTGGCGCTCGATGACACCCGGCACACGCCGGCGGTGGCGCTCAACAACGGGCGCGATTATGTACCCACTCCGCGCTGGATTGCCTTCGGCCACCATTTCGCCGCGATCGCCGGGCCCGGCCCGCTCGTGGGACCCATCCTGGCCGCCCAGTTCGGCTATCTACCTTCGATTTTGTGGATCGTGATAGGCGCGGTCCTGGGTGGATGCGTTCAAGACTTCGTCATCCTGGGACTCTCCTTGCGCCGCCGGGGCCGCTCCCTGGGACAGCTGGCGCGCGAAGAGATCGGCCCGGTGGGCGGCTTTACCGCGCTGGTAGGCGTGCTGCTCATCATGATCATTCTCATCGCGGTGCTGGGGCTGGTGGTGGCCAACGCGATGAAGGACAGTGCCTGGGCCACCTCCACCGTGGCCGCGACCGTGCCCGTTGCAATGCTGGTGGGGCTATATATGACCTGGATTCGGCCGGGACGAGTTCTGGAAGCCTCGCTGTTAGGAGTGGGCTTGATCCTGGCCGCGGTGATCGGCGGCCGCTTCGTGGCCGATTTCAGTTGGGGCCGCTGGTTCGTCTTGGACAGTCCCCATCTGGCGCTGTGGATCATGGGCTACGGTTTCATCGCCTCGGTGCTGCCGATCTGGCTGTTGCTGGCGCCACGCGATTATCTGTCGGCCTTTATCAAGCTGGGCACCATCGGTCTGCTCGCGCTGGGTATCGTGACGCTTCATCCTCCCACCCTGATGCCGGCGCTGACCCAGTTCACCAACGGCCACGGACCGATTTTCGGTGGCAAGATCTTTCCTTTTGCTTTTATCACGGTGGCCTGCGGTGCGATCTCTGGCTTTCATGCCCTGATCGCCTCGGGCACCACCCCCAAGCTGCTGGCACGCGAAAGTGAGGCCCGCATGATCGGCTATGGCGCGATGTTGATGGAATCCTTCGTCGCGGTGATGGCGCTGATCGCGGCCTGCGTGCTGCAACCCGGGGTCTATTTTGCGATCAACAGCCCAGCTGGAGTAGTTGGCCAGGGCGCCGCTGCGACTCGCACTATCGCGAACTGGGGCTATCCGGTCAGCCCGGCGGAGATGGACCGGCTAGCCCAGGATGTGGGCGAAACCACGCTTTTGGCGCGCACCGGCGGCGCACCTTCGCTGGCAGTAGGAATGGCGCACATCTTCGCCCATTCGCTGGGCGGACGGGCGCTGATGGCGCTATGGTACCACTTCGCCATTATGTTCGAGGCGCTCTTCATCCTGACGACCCTGGATGCCGGCACGCGGGTGGGCCGCTTCATGCTACAAGACCTGCTCGGCCATCTCTACCCGCCGCTGGGCGAAACCAGCTCCTATCCCAGCATCATCCTGACCTCGTTCTTGATCGTGGCCGCTTGGGGCCATTTCCTCTACGCCGGTACTATCGATCCGCTGGGCGGTATCAATTCGCTGTGGCCGCTGTTCGGAATCGCCAACCAGATGCTGGCCACAATCGCCCTGTGCGTAGCCACCACGGCACTTATGCGGCAGGACAAGACGCACTACGTCTTCATCACCCTGCTCCCCTTGCTCTGGTTGGTCGCGGTCACGATGACGGCGGGATACCAGAAGGTTTGGAGTCCCTATCCCAATATCGGCTTCCTCGCCCATAGCCGTCTGCTGGCGACTCAGATGGCCGCGCCCGGCGCGAGCGCGGGACAAGCCGCCCAACTGGCGCGCATGATCAGCAACGACCGGATCGACGCGGTCCTGACCCTGCTGTTTCTGGCAATCGTAGTCGTGGTGCTGGCAGACTCGATACGGGCCTGGGTCGCATGCCTGGTGGGTTCGCAAGCAGGTGCCCAAGTAACAATAGAAGAGAGCGCGGCCTGAAGGTACGATGGCGCACCTCATTGTAGGCATATGTTCCCGATTGGCGGGCGCCGGCGCAGCACTGGCGCATAGATGGAGCGAGCTGAGCGCTTGGTGCCGGCGGCTCAATAGGCTGGGACAAGCCCAAAGTGCGCCGGATCGGCGGCAGGCCGCCGCCCGCGTCCGCGCCGCCTTGGCCGAAGCCTATCGCGACCGTAACGCCTGTTGCTGAACGCACCGACGCGGCAATCGCATAGTGCGGAAAATACCGGCGCTGCGGGTCCTGGCTAGCCGAAGTATTCTTCCACCGCGATCGCGCGCAGGGTGAGCGTACGCACACCGTTATCGCGAAAAACCTTGAGGTTGAGTAAATCGCCGGGCCGGCGGTTCCATAGAACTTTATAAAACTCCCGCCGCTCGACCACTCCCTGCCCGTCTACCTCCAAAACCACGTCGCCGGGTTTGAGCCCGGCTTTTTCGCCGGGGCCGCCGGGCATCACGCCGGCGATCACGACATGGTCGCGCAAGCCGTAGGCGAGCAATCCCAGCCAGGGCCGAGTCGAGCTGCTGGCCGAACGTCCCTGCCCCATCAGCTCGGTGCGCGCGTTAAGAAAGTATTCGCAGGGGATGGCCAACGAGGAGCGGCTAATTTCGGCCGGACTGAGATAGGCTACCGCAACCAATTCGGCGCGCGCGTTGCACATCGGCCCGCCGCCGACTCCGAAATTCATCGCCGAGGCCATTATGCAGCGATCGATGCCGTACTCCCACACCGCGTCGAAGGGCCCAATGTAGGTTATGATTCCCGAGTCCGCCCGCCGTTCGTCACCACTAACCGCCGAGACCACGAAAACATCCTGCCCTGTAGCGCAATCAGTGGAGGGCACCGGGGTGAGGTAGGGCAAATGATGGCCGTCGATCCGCACTAGCCCCAGGCCGCTGGCGTAATCCTGCGCCACCACCCAGCCTTGGCGTTGCTCGCCTCCGGTTAAGGTTACGATCAGGCTCTGCGCCCCGATCAGTCCATAGTTCACCGTCAAGATGAGGCCGTCTGGATCAATCAAAACCCCGCCGGTGCGGCGGTCGGTACCCAACCCGATCGCAGCCGAATTGTGCGTGGAGGGAATCTGAGAGCGTATACCAACCGTGGCCTGCGCGGTCTTCTCCAACAATGGCAAAGAGGCGTTCACTTGGATACTCCGCGGCTCAGGCTATGACTGGTCCGTGCGGGGCGCAAGGGAACCGCGCAAGCACGGGGCTCGCACTCAACCAAGCCAAGCGCGTGGCGAGCAACGCGAACGTGCTAGAGGGATCTTTAACATCGTGGCGGCTTTCAGTGGAGTGAACGGCATTGCCCGCACGAACACGAGCAACACTCACCAATTTGGGGGAAAGAAGGCTGAAAAAGGTGAGCCCCTTATCACACAGCTTGTGGCCTATTGGAAGCTCAACGGCGCTGAACTGGGCTTTTTCCGTCCTCGCCTAGCGGTGGTCGGCGCTTTTGCCAATGGGTGCAACCGAAGCCTGCTGCGCCTTCATCGTCAGCAGTTGTAAAGCTGAACCTAAATCCAGCTCGCTGTACCTGGGATCGGAATAAAGCTGATTGAGCCGTTTGACCACGTCCTGAGGGGACTCATTGTCTACCATCAGCTCGCGCGCCAACTGGCGAATGATTTTCTTCGCCCCTTTCCAGCGAAAGAGGTCGGCGGCGACCACCAGGTTATCCAACTTACCGACACTCACCTGCATCGCATCCGAATAGCCGTTGACGTAACCCGTCCTGCCTGAATTGCTAAGCCCGCTCCAGAAAACTCCATTGTGGTCCAAACTCTGAGCGCCAAACACCATGCTCCAACTGAGCAGGAAACCCATCACCGTACCGGCGACGAACTTTTTCATTTGCCGCGCCCTCCTTGGGGACGCGCTTGGGCATTTAATAGCAAAAAGCGAACAGGTCAGCAAGGATCGAAATGCAAGAATGCAAAAACTTGCCACCGCACATTGAAGTCTTCCATAGATACCATGCTCTGACCCCTTCTCGGCTCGCCGAGCTTAGGTTGGGGAGTCGGGTGGGCGTTTGGAGCAACCCCACCGTACCTCCCGGATTTTCATCTTTTGTACGCTCACGACCGCATCAAATCCAATAGCGGCCTGCCGCCTGGTTGGGATCGCTTCGATTGAACCGTGCCGGGCCCAGATGACATGATCGCGGACTGTGGAACTGTTCGACGAGGTCTTGAACTTCATTGAAAAGCCTCGACCCGAGCGCTTTGACGACCTTGCGCTAAGGGTCTTCGCCCACCAGTTCGAGCATCTGGCCGCCTATCGCGACTTCTGTGTGCATCGCGGGGTGACCCCCACCAGCGTGCGCGGCGTCAACGAAGTGCCTGCCGTCAGCACCGCTGCGTTCAAATATCTGGTGCTGGGAGACGCGCACGCCCAGCGGGTGTTCATGACCAGCGGCACCACTCGCGGCAAGGATACGCGCGGCCGTCATTTTGTGCCCCGGCTGGAACTTTACCGCGCCTCGGCGCTGACCCATTTGCGCTCGATGCTGTTCGCGGACGGGCGGCGGCTTGCGATGTTGTCGCTCCATCCTAGCGCGGCCCGTCTGCCCCATTCCTCGCTGGCCCAAATGATCGATTGGCTCATCGCCGAGTTCGGAAGCGGGCCAGGCACGTACTGCGCCGACGAGCGCGCGGTGGACCTGGACGCGGCGATACGCTTTTTGCGTGGGCATCAAGCCGGGCAAGCGGTATGCCTGTTGGGTACCACCGCCGCGTTTGCCGCGCTGTTCAGGCTGCTGGCGTCGCAGGGTGAACCGATTAAACTGGCGGCGGGCTCTCGTCTGATGGACACCGGCGGCGCCAAAGGGCAGCTCGTCGCGCTGAGCACGGCGGAAGTGGTAGCGATGGCCCAGACCTATTTGGGCATCGCGCCCCAGATGGTAATCAACGAGTACGGCATGACGGAGCTGTGCTCGCAGCTTTATGACGCCACCGCGTTCAACAGCCCGAGAGCGCCGACCGCCGGGGTTCGCGGCAAACTTGCGCCAGCCTGGATGCGAGTAGTAGCGCGCGACCCACGCACGCTGGCCGCGCTGCCGGCCGGGCAATCCGGCCTGCTGTCGTTCTTCGACCTGGCCAACCTGGGTTCGGTCAGCGCGCTCCTGACCGAAGATCTGGGCACCGTGCGCGAGGATGGCAGCGTGCTGGTTCATGGCCGCGCCTACGCCGCGCAGCCGCGGGGCTGCGCGCTTTCGATCGAAGAATTCGGCCTGCTCGGGCCGTCCGATCGCGCTCCCGTATCCGCGCCGGCATCACCGCGGCTGTCGCCAGCGGCAAGCGCCGAGGAAATAATCACTACCGCCCGCCGGATGAAGGAGCAGCCTCCGGTAGAGCCCCTTTTGTTGGCGCGCGTGCTGGCGGATCTTTTCGCCAAATGGCGCCAGCCCGATTATCCCCTGCGCCGCCGCGCGCTAGATGCCACCTGCACCTTGAATGGAGTTAATCGAGAGCTGCTCGACACCTCGCTCGACGCGCTGTTGCGCAATTTCACCTCGGACCAGCTTCTTTCATTGGCCCGGCGTTGCCCGCCCACCCAGGCCGTGGTCGGCTTCATCATGCCGGGCAACGTCACTGGCGCAGGTTTGCACGAAGTCGTCCAGAGCCTGCTCGCGGGAGCTTGCCCACTGATCAAACCGGCGCGCGCGGACCCTTATTTTTTTCCCGCGCTGGCCGCTTCGCTGCGCACGCTCGATCTCCATCTGGGTGCACGCATGGCCGTGCTCAACTGGAGCCGAGCCGAGCAGGAGGCCACCCAAGCCTTGAGTCGGGCTTGTGATCTGGTGGTGGCTTTCGGCGACGACTCGACCATGGCCCAGTTGGCCGCCTTGATGGGCGACAAGCTGATAGACTTCGGTGCCCGAATGAGTATCGCCCTGATCGCGCGCGAAGCGATACTGGATGACACCTTGGCCCAGGCCCTGGCCCGCGATGCGACCTTGTTCGAGCAGCGCGGCTGCCTATCGCTTCATCAAGTGTTTGTCGAAGGCGCTAACTGGCAAGCCCGCGAGCTAGCCCAAAAAATTGCGCACGCGCTGGGACAAATGGCCCAGCGTTGGCCCCCCGGCCAATCCGATCTGGGCGACCAGGCTTCAGCGCGAGTAGTGAGCGAGGAAGCCTACTGGCGGATGGCGGGTGGTCAAGACCTGCAGGTTTGGGGCGGACCCACGGGGCTCGAATGGAGGGTGATTTACGATTGCGAGGCGGAACTGAGCGCCTCGCCGCTGCAACGTACGTTGCGTATCACCGCGGCTCCCGACCTCGACCAATTGCGACGTCGCCTGCGGCCTGGCGAGCTGCGTGTAGAGGGCGTAGCGCTCGCCGATCCGGCGCGCCGCCTAGTCGCGCTTGAGCCGCGCCTGCGCCAGTTGGGCGCCTCGTATTTCTGCTCACCGGGCCAGCTTCAGTCGCCGCCGCCGGCGTGGCCTCATGGCGGCGGCCGCTTGCTGCGCCGTCTGCTACAATCGTAAATGATGGATGACTGGCACACCGATTTTCTGCGCCACCTGGCCCAAACCTCGGCCTCGCCCCTGGGATTGGAAATCCAACGGGCCGAAGGGGCGTGGCTGATTGCACGCGACGGGCGGCGCTACCTGGATTTCATCTCCGGCATCGGGGTGGCCAACCTGGGCCACGGCAACAGCGTGGTGTTGGCGGCGATAGCGGAACAAGCACAACGTTATCTGCACGTGATGGTGTACGGCGAATATCTGCTAGAGCCGCAAATCAAGCTGGCGCGCCGGTTGGCGGAACTGCTGCCTGCGCCGATCGAGCAGGTATATTTTACCAACAGCGGCGCTGAAGCGATCGAGGGCGCGCTCAAGACTGCGCGCAAATTCACCGGCCGCCAGGCTTTTGTCGCCTTCGATGGAGCGTACCACGGCGATACCATGGGGGCGCTGGCGTTGGCCGGCAATCCCGCCTTCCGCCGCCCCTTCGAACCGCTGCCGGGCCCGGTGCGCCATCTTCCCTACGGCGAAATCGCGGCTTTGCAGGCGATCGACCCTAGCGTGGCCGCGGTGGTAATCGAACCGGCCCAGGCCGAAGGCGGCGTACGCATTCCCAGCGCCGAGTTCATGCGCGCTTTGCGCGACCGCTGCAGCCAATGCGAAACGCTGCTGATTTTCGATGAAGTGCTGACCGCGATGGGCCGCACCGGCAAGCTCTTCGCCCTGGAACATAGCGGAGTGACGCCCGACCTGATCGTGCTGGCCAAGGCCTTGGGGGGCGGGCTGCCACTGGGTGCCTTTTGCGGGCCAGAGGCGATCCTCGGGGTGCTCGCTCGCGACCCGCCCCTGGGCCATATCACCACCTTTGGTGGCCATCCGTTGTCTTGTGCAGCCGGCTTGGCTGCTCTCGATCTGGTCGTCGAGCAAGCTCTGAGCGAACGCGCCGCTGCGATGGGCGCACACCTGCTTCAGCGGCTGTGCGCGCTTAGAAGCGAAGTGGTAGTCGCGGCACGCGGCATCGGCTTGCTAATGGGTTTGGAATTCGCCACTGCGCAATTGACCACCCGCTTCGTGCAAGCTTGCATCGAACGCGGCCTGATCGCCAATTGGACGCTCAACGCCGAGCGGGTGGTCCGCCTGGCGCCGCCGCTGACCCTGACGGACACGGAAGCGGAGCTAGCCATGAGCACGATCGAAAGGGTCGTGCGCGAGCTGTAAGCAATTGGGCCGGCCCTGATGGAAAGCTTGGGCTTACGCGTGGCCTCGCGGCGCGCCAGCTGCGTTCGATGAAACCTATCGGCGAATTTCAATTGATCGATCGGCTCTGTCGCGGCCTATCGCTTTCCCGCCGCACGCTGCTGGGACCGGGTGACGATTGCGCGGTAACCGCGCCTGGGCATCGGCCTCAGTTAGCCACGATCGATTCGATGGTGGAAGGGGTCCATTTTCGCCTGGAATGGTTCAAGCCAGCCGCCTTGGGAGCGCGCGCCCTGGCCGTCAACCTGAGCGATATCGCG
>DATGLK010000026.1 GCA_035294265.1 Candidatus Binataceae bacterium | reverse complement strand
CGACGTCGATAGCGGGGTCGTCGGCAGAGACCTGGGTAGCAGCACAGCAGCAGTGGAGCGCGCGATTGGCACGCTGGGTCGGTTGCCGCGGGGCACCACTATTCGGATTCGCGGGCAAAGCCAGGCGATGCGGGAATCCTTCAGCAGTTTGGAGGAAGGATTACTTTTAGCAGCGATTCTGGTTTATCTGCTGATGGTGGCCAATTTTCAGTCCTGGATGGAACCGTTGGTAATTTTCCTTGCGGTCCCGGGAACGTTAGCGGGATGTCTGTGGATGCTGGTAGTGACCGGGACGACGATCAACGTGGAATCCTTGATGGGCGCGATCATGGCGATCGGAGTGGGGGTGGCTAACGCCAACCTAGTGGTGATTTTCGCCAACGATCTGCGTGAGCAGGGTTACACGGCGCTGGCGGCCGCTTTGCAGGCCTCGCGGATTCGACTGCGCCCGGTACTAATGACCGCATTGGCCATGATTTTGGGCATGCTGCCGATGTCGCTGGCGTTGGGCGCGGGCGCGGAACAAAACGCGCCGCTGGGTCGGGCGGTAATCGGCGGGTTACTGGCGGCCACGTTCATGACGTTATTCGTGGTGCCCGCGGCTTATTCGTTATTTGGCCGCGAGGTGATCGGCAAGCATCAGCGCGATGCCGAAATAGCCGCGTTGTTCAATCAGCCGCTGTGAGGTAGCGCGTGGAAATGGAAAATCCTTCGGCCGGCCGCGGCCATCATTCCACGCCTAAGCCGGGGCGAGGCTTTTTTATCGGTTGGATTGTGGTGGTGGTGGCGGTGGCGATTGCCACCGCCAGCTTAGTGCGCGCTCGCGCTACGTGGATAATCCGACAGAGCGGCCAGCTTGCGCGCCAAGCCGACCTCGGCCCCCGAGTGCTGGTAACCAAGGTACGTAGCAGCCCGCGCTGGCGCACCATTGAGTTGCCCGCAGCGGTTCACGGCTACGTGGAGACACCGGTTTACGCCAAAGTAGCGGGTTATCTGAAATCGATCCGGGTTGATAAAGGCGATCGGGTCAAGAGCGGCGAGATTTTGGCAATTCTGGAATCGCCCGAAACCGATCAGCAGGTAGCTAACGCCCGGGCCACTTACAAACTGGATTTGCTGACTGATCGACGCAATCAAGTATTGCTGCAGGCTGGGGTGGTGGCGCCGCAAACCGCCGATCAGTCCCATCAAGCCTTGTTGAGTGCCCAGGCTCAGCTCCGACAGATGCTGGCGTTGCAGAGCTATGAAGTGATCCGGGCGCCATTTTCGGGCATGATTACCGCCCGGTATGTCGATCCGGGGGCGTTGATTCCACAAGTTACCGGACCATCCAGCGGCAGCACGCCAATCGTGTCGATGGCGACGCTCGATCGTTTGCGCATCT
Organism: Candidatus Binataceae bacterium; assembly: GCA_035294265.1. Lineage (NCBI taxonomy): Bacteria > Candidatus Binatota > Binatia (SeqCode) > Binatales (SeqCode) > Binataceae (SeqCode) > Binataceae bacterium (SeqCode). Next base: position 43,672 of record DATGLK010000026.1, on the reverse strand, counting down.
ATGCCTATGTACCGCAAAGCGACGCCCCGTTTATTCGCGACGGCGACCCGGCGGTAGTGACGGTAGCGCAGTTTCCTCGGCGTAAATTCGGCGGGGCGGTAACCCGCCATCCCGAAGCTTTGGACAGCACCAGCGTGACCATGCTGGTCGAGGTGGATGTAGCCAATCCCGACCGGATTCTATATCCGGGAATGTATGCCCGGGTGAGATTTACCATCACTACGCCGGTTCAATTGCCGCTGGTGCCGGACGACGCGCTGATCTTTAAAAACGGCGATCCGTACGTGCCGGTAGTCAGAGAGGGTCGGCTTCATTTGGTTCCGGTAAGTCTGAGCAATGACAATGGGATCGACGTGGAGATTCCCAGCGGTATCACGGTCGGCGAGTTGGTGGCCGTCAATGTAGGTCAGGCCGCGGCCGATGGTGAGCCGGTCCAACCGGTGCTGGCCCAAAACGGCCAGCGCTGAGACCGGGTATCGGCTTCAAAGACGAAATAGGCCGCTACGCGTTTTCCGACGGCCTCTGCCTTTAATTCAGCCTGCTCATGACACGGTACGGTTTGCGCTTGCGCGCGCGAGTCCGATTCGTCAGCTCAGGCAGTGGGCGGGGGTGGGAGCAGATTGAATTCCAGCCAGTAATCCAGGGTAGTGTGCAAAGCGCGGCAAAAGTTTTCGAAATCGGTGTCTTTGTAGAGGTAGGAGTTAACCCCGGCGGTATAGAAGCGGTCCAGGTCAATTGCGGCGCGAGAATTGCTGAGCACGACCACCGGAATTGGCCGAGTGCGCGGATGCCCCTTGAGACGTTGCACCACCTCCAGGCCGCTCATCCCAGGCAATGTAGCGTCCAGCAAAATCAAGCGCGGTTGTTCGGCGCGGTTGCGAGCCGCGTATTTGCCAGTGGCGAAAGCGAAATCCAGCGCATCGGAGCCGCTGTGGGCGACTGTCACGGTGGGTTGGGGTTGGCGTTCCTGGACCACGTGAAGGGCCAGGGCGATGTCGGCAGTGCTATCGTCAACCAGTAGCAGCTCGGTTGAACGTGCGGGCGAGTGGCTCAAAACAAAGTCCTCGAGCTTAAAAAAATCTAGCCGCTAGGGAGCGCTGGCAGGATAAAGGCCGGAAAGCGGGGGCTATCGTAGCCATGGTATTTTATTAAGGGGGGCGGGAACAGTCGGGGAGCGGAGGCGGCGCAGCGGGTGAAGGTCGCAGAAGTCGGCGAGAGTGAAGCAGGGGTAGCGGGGATAAGCGAGCTGGCGCGCCGAGTGGGACGCGACCTGGAGCGGGCGGCGGCGACGGTGGGGCGCTGGCGCAAGGAAGCGCGCGAGGCGGATCGCTTCATGGCCGGCCAGCAATGGCATCCGGCCGACGAGGCGCGGCTTAACGAGGAAGATCGGCCCACGGCGGTTTTCAACTACGCCCAAAAATATATTCGGATCGTGGCCGGTACCGAGCAGCACAACCGGCAGGAGGTCGTATTTGTGCCGCGCATGCCGCAGGCGGGGCTGGCCAACGCGGCAGGTGAACTGGCTTCTGCGATATATAGCTCGGTGATCGAGGCCTGCAACGGGCCCGAGGAACGCTCGGCCGCATTCGAGGACATGTTGGTGCGCGGCATGGGCTGGACCGGAATTCGGCTGGAGATGGAGCTGGATCCCGAGGGTCGGATTGTGATGGAGCGGGTGGACGGGTTGAAGATGTATTGGGACCCGGCCGCGCGCAAGCAGAACCTGGAAGATGCGCGTTGGGTAGCGTGCGAGGAAGAGATTGCGCTGCAGGAGGCTATCCGGCGCTGGCCGTACAAGGAGAGCGAGCTACGTGCGGCGCAATTCCTGAGCGAGCGGCCGGGGCAGGGGGAACTGGAGGTCGAGCATGCGACCCCGATCGAATATCAGCCCGGCAATCAGACCGAATTGGCATTGGGGCCGCCCGCCGGCAGCGTGCGGGTGGTGGAATATCAGTATTACGAAGTTCAGCCGCGCTATCGGTTGGCCGACCCGCTGAGCGGCGAGCTGATCGAGCTGGGAGAGGACGAATTCAAGCGCTTGGCGCGCCGGTTGGCGGCGCTAGGCGAGCGCATGATCGAGGGGGGCGAAGGGAGGGGAGTTGGCTACGTCCGCCAGGAGCGGCGGGTGTACAAGCGGGTTTTCTGCGCGGGGCCGCTTGAGCTGGCGGCGGGCGACCTGCCAGTGCAAGGAGTAGGATTTACCTACAAAGCGCTCACCGGTGGATTCGACGCGGCGGCTGGGGTGTGGCGCGGGCTGTTGCACGTACTGATGGATCCGCAGCGCTTCGCCAACAAATTCTTTAGCCAAACCTTGCATATCATCAACAGCAACGCCAAGGGCGGGCTGTTGGCCGAGGCCACGGCGTTTGCGGACCCGACCCGAGCCGAGCAGGACTGGGCCAATCCGGCGGCGCTGATTCTGCTCGAGGACGGGGCGCTGTCGGGCAACCATCCGCGCATCCAGGAGCGTTCGCGGCCGGCCCTGCCCGAGGGCACGTTCGTGATGCTCAAGTGGTGCATCGAAGCGCTGGGCGGGGTATCGGGAATCAATCCCGAGCTGCTGGGGGCGACGGTGGGCGACGTGCCAGGGGTGGCGCAGCGCCAGCGCCAGGTGCAAGGGATGACGATCAACGCGGGGTACTTCAGCGCGCTGACCCGCTACCTGCGCGAGGAGGCCCGCACGGTGTTCGAGTTCATCCGCAATTTCGTGGCCGATGGCCGCCTGGTGAATCTGGGTGGGCCCTACAACTCGCGGGCGATTCCGCTTCTGCGCGAGCATCTGCCGGTGGACTACAGCCTGGTGATCGACGAGCCGACCAAATCACCCAATGCCAAGGAGGCGTTTTGGGACAAGATGGCGCCGATCATTCCGGTCTTAATCAAAAACAACGCCTTTTTGCCCGAAATTCTGGATTACAGCCCGTTCCCAGCGTCGATTGTGGCGCGCCTCAAGGCGCAATTGGAGCAGCGAGCCGGCGCGAGCGCGGCAGGAGGTCCGCTGGCGGCAGCGGGCGGAGGGCAGGGGAGTTCGGCGCAGCTAGCCGCGACGCGGGCGCGTGTGATGGAGCAGAATCTTGCGCTGCGCGAGCAGGAATCGCGCTTGCGGCAGTTGGGATCGATCGTCGCAACGGCGGGCAAGCTGATGGATACGCAGGCGCGGGCCCGGCGGCAGGAGCTGGAACAGGGGGCGTTGGTGGCGGATTTGCTGGCGCGTCACGGCGCGCGGCGCGCGCGCTAAGGTTTCCTGTCGCCTAAGTTTAGTGTTGCGAAGCCGCAGAAAGCGGTGCCAGCTCGGAGGAGTGGACCGCCGCGAGCGGATGGGGGCTGCTAGCTCCGCTGTGGGATCAAGCAGCCAGAGGCGGCGCTGACGACCGCGCCACTGATTAATTTTTTTATTCCAGGAATAGTCATGGGCGGGAAGGGAGGTGGGAATGGAGTTTGCGGACAAGACGGCACTGGTGATCGACCAGGGGCTTTACGTACATGTGGCCGAAAAGCTGGCCGAGAGTTTCGGACGGGTGCTCTACTATTGCAACGGCTGGCGCTGCGCTTTCCCGGTCTCGGAAAGTTTCAACATCGGTGCGGGGCTGGAGGGAATCGAGCGGGTTGAAAACGCCTGGGATCATATCGAAGAAGCGGACTTGATAGTCTTCCCGGATACCTATTTTGGAGCCGAGCAGGAATATTTGAGGCGCCAGGGAAAGCGCGTATGGGGCGCGGGGCAGGCCGAACTGCTGGAGCTATATCGGGACGAGCTGAAACGAGTTTTGCATCGCGTGGGATTGGCGGTGGGGCCCTACGAGCTGATCACTGGGCTGGAGCAACTGACAGAGCATTTGAAATCGCATCCCGGAGTCTATGTGAAGGGCAATCTGTTCCGGGGCGATGTCGAAACCTTTCGTGCGCGCCATTTCCAGGCCACCAAGCCGTTGCTTGACGAGTTGGCGCTCCATCTGGGGCCGCGCGCGGGACAGACTTTGTTCGTGGTAGAGGAGCCGCTGGCCGGAGTTGAGGCGGGCTACGATGGGTTTGCCATCGATGGCCGTTTTCCCGCGATTGCGGCCTTCGGCTACGAGGCCAAGGACGTCGGATACATTGGGCAGGTGCGGAGCTGGGAGACGTTGCCGGCCGCTCTGAAGGTTATAAACGAGCGGTTGGCTCCGGTGCTCGGCGAATTGGGATGCCGCGGGTTTTTTTCCAGTGAAGTGCGAATCGGCAGCGATCGGGTTCCGTATCTGATGGATCCGGCGATGCGAGCCGGGTCGCCACCGTCGGAAGCCTATATCGAGCTGTTTTCCAACTGGGATGAAATCATGTGGGCGGGAGCGGCGGGCGAGCTAGTGACGCCGCGGCCGGTCGCCCGGTACATGGCGCAAGTGGTGTTGCGCTCGGAATGGGGCCGCGAACACTTCCTTGGAGTGGAATTTCCGCCCGAATTGCGAGCATTCATCAAGCTGCACGGCCATTGCCGAATTCAAGGGCAAGACTATGCGGTACCGCTCAAGATTCGTGAGTTCGGCGCGGCCATTGGCTTGGGCCAAAGCCTGGACGAGGCGGTGGAGGCGGCGATGCGGCATGCGGAAGCGGTGGAAGGGCTGGAGGTTGAGTTCGATGGACAGGCGCTGGAGCGGGTGATGGCTGCGATCGAGGCGGGAAGCAAGGTGGGAGTGGATTGGTAGTCAAGCCAGCGACGAGGTGGCACGAGATTGGGTTGGGTGGGTGGCTGGAGGAGGAGAAGAAGTGAAGGCAAAGAATATGCAGGCGACGGACAAAACAGTGCAGGTGAGCGCGGCGGGAGAGGATCCGGAGCTGCTAGACGCCAGCGAGGAAGCCTTGCTGGCGGCAGGGAATGTACCGGCGGCGGTCGTGCCGGAAGCGGCAGAGGCGTCGCCCAAGGTGGCAACGCGAGCGGGAGGACAGAGCGAGGGCGAGGAGGCGGCGGCAGGGCGCGAGGAAGGGCGGGGGCTAAGCGAAGAGGCGATGCGCAAGTTGGGGCCCAATGACAGCGTGCCGGCGTGGTCGCTGGTCAAAGAACGCCAGGAAGTGCGCGAATTGCGCCGCAAGCTGGCGGCGCAGGAAGAAGCGTGGGCGCGGGCCAATCAGCGGCTGGCGCAGTTGCAGGAGCGCAAGCCCCACGGGGTGCAGGGGGGCGATCCGGAACCCGATCGGGCGGCCGATCCGGCGGGTCATCAGGCTTGGCAGATGCGCCAGTATCAGCGGGCCTTGACCGGTCTGTATCAGCAGCAACAAGCGGCGGCGCAGGCGGCCGCCTTGCAGCATCAAGGCACCATCGCGTGGCGCCTGGAGCAGGAATACGCCCAGAACGGCCATCCTGACTACTACGACCGGGTCAAGTACATCAAGGCGCGCCGGGCACGCGAGCTCGAGCTGATGGGAATCACGGATGAAGCCGAGCGTGCTCGAATAGTCAACCAAGATAGCCAGTCGCTGGTAGCCACTGCCTTGCGCCAGGGGCGAAATCCGGCCGAAGTAGCCTATCGTCTGGCCGAGGAATGGGGCTATAAGAGCGCAGCTGGGTCAGGCGGGGGGGTGAGTCAGGGCGAAGAGAAGATTCGTGAGCTGGCGCGCAAGCAAGCGGCGGGACAGAGTTTGCAGACGCTGGGTGGCCGGGCGGCGCCGGCACCGTTAACGCTGGAAGCGATCGCGGCGCTAGACGACGAAGCGTACGAGAAATTATTGGAACAGGCGGGAGGGGATCTGAACGCGCTGCTGCAGCGAGGATAGGCGATAGGGCAGCGGTGAGGGTGGTAGCCGGTCAGGGCGGCGGGCACTTCCAAGCTCAACCCTGTTTCATGGCACGTTATGGGAAGGGAGCCAGAGAAGTTAAAGATCTTTTCCCTCAATCCCCTCCCTGGTCAGGGAGGGGAGATTGCTACACAGATTGACGGAACAAGCTGGCTTGGGCTTGGCAGGGCCGCCCGCGCCGCTGCTAACTCGTCAAATTCAACGGCTGGCGGAGTAGGCGCCGGCGTCGGCCCATTTGGGCGCGCGCACGTCGAGTCCGGGGCGAGTGGCTTCGACTTTGATCGGTTGCGGGCCAGAACCGCCGGAGGAGGAAAACAGCACGGTGTACTGCTCGCGCAATTCGGCAGAAATGGCCTGGAAGTGAGCGTCCAGCTCGGAGAGGTTGGTGACGCGTGGATTGAGCACGAAGGTGGTCCCGCCGGTGTCTTCGGACAGCGTGCGCAGGGTCGAGGCGTCAACCTCTTCCTGCTGAGCGGCCAACAGGCGGCGACCGAAGCCGAAGCCGAAACCACCGAAGAACGGGGTGTTGCTGGCGTTGGATATGTTGGAGACGCCCAGCCCGACGGTGTAAATCAGCACGCCGGCACGGCGCGCGGCGGCGATGACGTCGGGCAGGGTGTAGGTGCTGGCATTGTCCATTCCGTCGGTCATCACGAGCAGGGCTCGCTTCGGCCAACGTCCCTGCTCGACCTTGACCAGCCCCTGGACTATCGCGTCGAACAGAGCGGTTTGGCCGTAGGCGTGGAGGATGGTGATGGCGTGGTCCAAGGCCGCGGGATCGCTAGTAAAGTCCTGGAGCAGATAGGCGCGGCCTGAAAAGGCCATCAGGAAGACGTCATCGCGCGGGTTGAGCGTATTGACGAAGTGGCGCAACGCGGCCTCGGCAGCGGGCAACTTCCATTCCATGCTACCGCTGGTATCGACCACGATGCCGATGCTAGCGGGGGTATTGGTATCGCGCTGAAGGGCGAGAATGGGGCGACGAACGCCATTTTCGTAGATGGTAAGGTCCTGTTTGCGCAGGTCGGGCACCCATCCACCGCTGTCATCGGTAACGGTAATCGAAATCCTGGCTACGCCGGCTTGAGCCCGGGGTTGGACGGGGAGTTCGAGCGTGCCGGTCTGGCCGCGGGCAGGGGGAATTTCTAGCGCGGGCGGATACGAAGACTGCGGCGCGACGGGCGGCAGGGTAAGAGTCTGCTGGGAGCCATTTTGGGCTGGCAATGGGGGCGGATAGCCGGGCTGAAAGTTCTGCAATTGGGAGGCTTGTGCCAACTCAAGCAGGGGCGCAGTGCCAGCCCAAACAGGCCTGGCCGATGCGATCAGCGCGGTGAGCAGCGGTATCGCGGTCAAAGTCACGCAAATCCGCGCGTAATTAGTTAGAGCAATTCTTTTATGCATGCCAAGAAAAACCGTCGCCATCCTTAAAAGACGTAACGTCCGCCCCAGTAGTTTACCAACGTGGGGGCGGAAAGGGAGCGGGAGCCGGGCGAGAATGGGGTGGAATGGCGCAAGTCTCGAAGTGTGCGGGGTGGATAAAACGGCGGGAGGGCCCGTCTCCCTTGCTGAACCCTGCATATCATAGGGGCTGCTGTCTTGCTCAACTCCTTGCCCCGTCATTCTTGCGCAAGAAAGAGGAACGAAGCCGCTGCGGCGGAGTTTTCCTCACTATCTTTTGCACGCGCCATAGAGGGATACCCGCCGCTATAGGGCCGGGCGGGATCAAATTTGCGGGGGAGGAACGGGCCCGGGTATAATTAGCTTATTCGAGCAGGCCACATCGGGGCGATAGCCGATGGCGCGGCGTCAAACGGCGCCGCCAGCACTTGACCGGCGCAGTGCGTAGCTAAAGCGCCGGGGCCGGCTCCCAGCCCGATGAGGAGCAGCCACTTCCGGGCTCTAGCGGAATGGCTTCAGCGAGGCGCCTAGGCGCGGAGCTGAAGCAGCCAATCCTTCGGCGTTGAAGAAGGTACTTTCGCGGCCGCCTGGTCGCGAGAGAACTAGTCTTTGACCAGCAAACGCGGAGAGATTGGCCGATGGCCACGAGTTTTTTCAATCCATCCGATCCGTCCACCAATTTGCTGTGGAGCAAAGAGCTCTACCGCGAGACCAAGAAAAAGACCGTCGCGACTAAGTTTATCGGGCCGACGTCGGAGTCGTTGATCCAGATTCTGGACGATACTCAGAAACATCCGGGCGACAAGATTACGTACACGTTGCGGATGCAACTAGCGGGAGCCGGAGTACTGGGTTTCGGTGTGCTGCAGGGCCAGGAAGAGGCGATGACCTTCTATACCAACTCCCTGCTGATCGACAATCTGCGTCACGCCGTCAAGCTGCAGGGCTCGGTGTCGCAGCAGCGGGTACCGTGGAACCTGATGAACGAGGCCAAGATGGCGCTGTCGGACTGGTTCGCCAGCCGCTACGACGTCGCGGTGCTCAACCATTTGGGCGGCAACGCGGCGCAGAGCGACGGCCGGTATACCGGCAACAATCAGCCGCTGGCGCCTGATGTCAACCATCAGGTCTTTGCCGGTGGGGCGAGCAGCGAAGCCAGCCTGACCGCGACCGACACCTTCACTCTTTCCCTGATCGATCAGTGCGTGGCGCGCGCCAAGACCATGACCCCGGCGATTCGGCCGGTGCGGCTGTCGGGCGGCGAATACTACGTCATGCTGCTCCATCCGTATCAGGTGCAAGCACTGCGTAAATCGACCACCGCGGGCGACTGGAAAGATATCCAGATGGCGGCGATGCAGGGAGGAAAGGTCGAGGACAACCCGATTCTGACCGGGGCGCTGGGGATGTTCAACGGGGTCATCCTGCACGAGGACGCGCGGGTGCCCTACGGCGACAATACGCAGAACAGCCTACACACCGATCTGGGTGCGCCCGCGGCGGGCACCACCAACGTAGCACGCGGTCTGTTTTGCGGTGCCCAATCGGCGGTGATCGCCTTTGGCCGCAACTACAACTGGCCGACCAAATACAAGTGGGTAACCCAGGCCGACGACTATGAGGATCAGGTCGGAGTGGCGGTGGGCTCGGTATTCGGGTGCGTGAAATCGACCTTCAACGGGTCGGACTTCGCCACGATCGTGACCAGCACTTGGGCGCAGTTGATGTAGGGAGCGAGGCAAGGAAGAGACCATGTCCAATAACTACTATTCGACTCAGGAAACGGCGGGCATACAGGCGGTCTACGAGACTGGCGCCTTCGTGGAGACGTTCAGCTTTGCGATTCCGGCCGTCGGTTTCGGCGTGGGCGACACCGTAACTCTGCTGAAGATTCCCGCCTACTGCGCGCTGATCGACTTCGCTATCGACTGCCCGCAGTTGGACAGCGCGGGCAGCCCGACGGTGACGATCGATCTGGGCGACGGCGGTAACAGCCAGCGCTATATAGCGGCGGGGGCGCTGGGGCGCTCGGCCACTGACACGGTACTGACGCCCAGCGGGATCGCAGGGAGCGCGGCCGGCAATTGGCAACAGGGCGCGCTGCCCCATCGCTACGCGGCGGCCGACAACCTGGTGCTCAAGATCCATGCGGCCCCGACCACGCCCACCGTCAGCGGGACTATCACCGGCCATGCGCTGTTCTGGGGCGGTCAGAACCAGTAGGCGCTGAGAGGAAAGGAAGCGATGAAAGAGGAAAAGCCGAGCAAGCGGCATCAGCGCAGGGGCGACACCGAACAGGCCACGGACCGCGAGAGCGGGGCGTGGGATATCCCATACGCGCGGGCGCGGTTCGAGCCTGGCGTGGAGACCGAGTCGGTGGGCAATCCCTACGCCGACGATCCGATGGGCGAGCGGCGCGAGCGGGATCGAAAGTAGGTAGCAGGCACCCTAACCCTCCCCCATGGCGAAGCATGGGGGAGGGAAACAAGTTCGGGCGCAAGCAGAGGGGTAGCGGGCGGTGGCGGATTCGACATTTGCCGACATGCAGGCGCGAATGGCCGATGAATTGCAGCGTACCGATCTGGCCGATCAGATTGCCAACGCGATTACCGAGGCCTGCGATTATTACCGCCGCGACGCCTTTTTCAAGAACGACGCACAGGCTACCCAAAGCACGAGCGCAGGGTTGAATATCTACAGCGCGCCGTTGGATATAGCCGAGCTGCGGGCCCTATTCGCGACCGTCTCCGGGACGGTCTACAAGCTGCATTGGAAGACCTGGGATCAACTTAATGCGGAGGACTCCAACCAGTTAAGTCCGGTCCAGGGACCGCCGGTCGACTACGCACTGAATCTGCTCGGGACGGGAATGCAGCTGCGGCTGTTTCCCACTCCCGACGCGGTTTATACGCTGACCTACAACTATATTCAAATAATTTCCCCTCCGGTAAACGACACCGACAGCAATTTCTGGACCGTGGAAGCGCGCGAACTGATTCGGGCCTATGCGCGATACCTACTGCGACTCAACGTGCTCAACGACGGCGCCAGCGCGGCGGTGGATAAAACGCTGGCGGATGAGTTTTTTCGCAAGTTGAAGCTGGAAACCGGGATGAAGAAGTTCACCGGGCGACTGCGGCCGTGGTGGTAGGGCGGCGATGGCGATTGTGCAGGTAAATTTCGCGCGCGGATTTGCTCCCGACCTGGCCAGCGACACGGCGGGGATTATCGTGGACAGCAACGGGCTGTATCCCACGCCGGCAGGTTATCGGCCATTCAAGGCGCCGGTGCGCGCGGCGCCCGCGCCGATGGCGCAGCCGGCAATGGGAGCCTACCTGCAGCAGAATCAACAGGTGGGGGGCGCCAATCTGCTGTTCGGGGCACAAACCCGGCTGTATCAATACCAGGCGCTGGGTCAGGATTTCGTCGATGTTTCGGGCGGGCAAACCTTCAATGGACCTTCGCCGCAGGGACCCCCCACCAGCGGTGATTATCGCACCCCGCGTTGGCGTTTCACCAATTTCGGGGCGGACGTGATTGCGCTCAATCCCAACGATGTGCCGCAACTGCTCGCCGCGCCCAACTACAATACGGCGGTGGCGCTTGGCGGAAATCCGCCGCGGGGGGCGCTGGTGGCGGCGGTGGGTGATTTCGTGTTCATCCTGGACAGCGCGGGCAACGATTGGAACTGCAGCGGAATCGGCAATCCCGCCACGTGGAGTCCGGATATCGCGACCCAGGCCGCCAACGGGGTGCTGGGCGACACGCCGGGGCCGATCGTGGGAGCGCGCGCGCTGGGAGCCAATCTGCTGGTCTACAAGCAGCGTGCGGTTTATCTCGGCAGCTATCTGGGACCGCCGATTATCTGGGGCTTTACCTTGCTGGCCAGCGATCGGGGCGCGGTCAGCAACGAGGCGGTCGTGGATCTGGGGGGCAGCCACGCTTTCGTGGGGTTCGACAATTTCTACCTATGCGACGGTGGTCCACCACAAGTAATCGGCAGCCCGCTGCGCAACTGGTTCTTCGAGCAGAGCCTGGATAATAGCAACGCCAACCTGGTGTGGGGGGTATGGGATCGGCTGCGCGCGGTAGTGGTCTGGTATTACCCCTCGGTGGCGGCCAATCCGCCGGGCAGCCTGGATCGCTACGTGTGCTGGAGTCCCAGCCTGGAGCGCTGGACCACCGGTATCAACTTGGCCGCGGTGCAGGCGGTGGCGCAGGCGCCGGTGAACCTGGCGGGCGAGTTGCAGTACTCGCCGCTGGCGGTCTTTTCGCAGGCGCTGATGCTGACCGACAACGCTATCTACCAACTGAGCGGGGCACCCAAGGGAGCCTATCTGACCAGCGGCGACGTGGGCATCGCAGGCCGCTTCAGCTTGCTGCGCGGGGTGCGGCCGCTGTTCTCGCTCTACCCCGCCGCCAGCGCGGCCCAACTGCAGCCGCTGTATCGCTTCAACCTGGGCGACCAGCAGTACGCCGGCGCGCCGGTGCCGCTGACCAGCTACGGATGGTTCAGCCTGCGCCAGAGCGCGCGCTATCACGCGGCCAAACTGAGCGTGTCGGCGCCGTGCGAGATTGTCGGTCTGGAGCTGGACTGGCAGGCGCAGGGCACACGCTGATGAACAAAATCGCAAGCTTGAGGCTACCGGTGGCGGCCGATTCGAATTGGCTGGCCTTGTTTCAGCGCCTAGCGCCCTGGGCAGGGGCAGTGACGGCAGCGCTCAACGGGCTGGGGGCCAATAGCCGCGGGGCCAGCGGCAATCCGGGCTCCGCCCTGAGCACGCTGACCGTGAGCGGATCAGGGGCGGCAATCGCAATCGCGGCCCAAGCCCATTTCGTGACCGGCAGCGGGTCTTTGATCACGATCAACGCGCCGGTTGGTTTCACCGGAGCACTGTATCTGATTGCGCTTAGCAGCTTCACGCTGGAGGGGGGCGGCAACCTGGTTTTGGGCGCACCGGTTACGGCCATACCCAACCAATTGATGGTGCTGTACTACGACGGCGCGCGCTGGTATCTAAGCGCGCCTTGAGAACTGGAGGGAGGGGTTCGGCGATGGCTGAACTGAGCGCGCGCCAGCGCGCACGGCTACATCCCAAGAGCTTCGCGCTGCCCAAGGCACGCAAGTATCCAATCCAGGATCGCGCCCATGCCCGGGCGGCGCTGGCGCGGGTGGCGCAGTTTGGCACGGCGCGAGAGAAGGCGCAGGTGCGCGCCGCGGTGCGCCGGCGCTTTCCCTCAATCCAGCAACGGCCCCGGAGCAAAAAGGAGAGCTAAAGCGATGGCGCGATCGTTGACCTTCAGCGCGGGCGAGCTGCCCGCCAAATACAACTCGGGCTCCAGCTACAAGAGCAGCGATGTGGTGATCGCAGTCGGCCCGGTGCGGGTGTGGGGCGTGAGTGGCTACAACAGCAGCGCCAGCCCGGTGTGGGTGATGCTGTTCGACGCCAGCACGGTACCGGCCAACGGCGCCGCGCCCGACGTGCTGATCTACGCGGCGGCGCAAAGCGGCTTTGGCTGGCAGAGCGCGGCGGCGGCCCTGGGCAGCGGCTTTTCCAACGGACTGTGCTGGGCCCAGAGCACCAGCGCGCCCCAGTTGAGCCTGGCCACCGGCGGCGCGGTCTATCTGCGGGCGGATTTCGACTAGGGCGATGAGGAGTTGGGCTCTGCAGCAGGTAACGCCTGACGAGCTGGAGGCGTGGTGGCCGTTGGTGGCGCCGGGGCTGGCCCAAGCCTGTCTGCGGGCGCGCTCGCCGCTGCGTCCGGCCGATCTACTAGGCGAGCTGCGAGCCGGCAGTGCCACGCTTCACGTCGGGCTGCTCGACGGGAGCTATGGCGGAGCCGTGGTGCTCAAAGAATGCCGCGAGCGGTACTCCAATCGGCGGTTGATGTACGTGTGGGCGGCTTATGCCTGTCGCCGGCGCGTGGTGGAACTGGCGCTAGAGGACATCTGTGGGCTGGCGTGCAGGGTGGGAATCGACGCGCTGTGCTTCCAATCACCTCGCCCGGGTTGGGCACGGCGGCTTTGGCGGGCGGGGTTCAGGGTCACGGACGTGACCTATCAGAAGGAGTTGTAGCGATGCCATCAGGTGGAGGGCCGAGCACGGTCTCGAGCGTTACCCAATCCAATCTGCCGGCCTGGGCGGTGCCCTACGGAATAGGGCTTTTGGGCCAGACCGGCAATTACGTCAATAGCGATTTGGCCGGTGGCTATCCGGCCGGGATGCAGACTCAGATAGCGCCGCTGTCACCCGATCAGCAGGCGGGGCTCAACCTGGGCTACGGTGCCGCCATCGGGGCGCAGGGTTTGTTGGGGCCGGCATTGACCCAGGCCGAAAACACGCTGTCGGGCGCCTATCTGAATCCCACCACCAACCCCTACCTGCAGGCCGCCTTCAACGAGGCGGCGCTGCCGGTCACCGAACAATACCAATACGCGACCGAGCCGGGAATCCAGGCTGAATACGCGCAAGCGGGAGCTTTCGGCGGCTCGGCCCAACAACAGAGCGAGGGGTTGGCGCAGCAGGGACTGGGTAACGCGTTGCAGAATCTGGCCACCAATCTCTACGGAGGAGCCTACCAGCAGGGGGTGCAGAACCAACTCGCCGAGCAGCAACTGGTGCCGGGGCTGCTGGGCGCGACGTTCGCGCCCTCGCAAGCCTTATTAAACCTGGGCGGTCTGAGCCAGAACGAGCAGCAGGCGCAACTCAACGCGGCGCAGCAAAACGCGATCAACCAGTACCTGTATCCCTACGAAACGCTGGGACAGTTGGGCGCGATGATGCCGGCGGCGGTAGGCGGGGCGTACAACTCCAGCTCGAGCATGACCAATCCCAACGCGCTCTATCCGCTGGGCGGGCTGATGGCGGGCAGCCTGGGAGGCTATGGGTTGGGCTCGCTGCTGGGTGGCTCGATGCTGGGCGCGAGCGCGGGACCGTTGGGCGCGGGGCTGGGTGGTTTGGGCGGCCTCCTCTCCACCCTGCTGTGAGCAGAAGGAGCAGAGCAATGAATAGTCAGGAATTTCTTCTGCTGGCGCTCCATCATCTGGTCCGCCAGCGAGGCGGGCGAGAGGGGGGTGGCGCGCCCGCCGCGCCAGCGGCAGTGGGGGCCCTGGGCGCGGCCCAGGCGCTGGCACGGGGGATGCGCGGGCATTCCGCGCAGCGCGGGCTGAACGGGCTTGGGGGCGTGGTGAGTGGACGGGGAATGGGTGGCGCGGGCGCGGTCCAGGCTGGACCCGCGGCGGGGCTGGTGATGGGGATGCTGGGGCATGGCGCGGGCCGGGGGCGGCTGGTGCCACCCTCGCGCCGCGCCCGGCGCCATCGGGTGACGCGCCCAGCCCATTTAATGTCGCCGGCGGCGGCCGGCGCCACAGCACTGCTCGCTATTCCCGCGCTGCCCGTGGGCCAGGCGCCTTATCGCTGGCTCCCACCGCCCGTCCTTGGTCGCTATCGCGGCCTGGGCCGCCTGCGCCTGCCGCAGGGATGGCTGGATGGCTGAGATGGGGGAGGAGGAGGCGCGACTGCGGGTAGTGGTGGCGCTGCCGGCGGCGGTGCTGGCGCAGGCCGCGGCTGCGCGCGACCCCAACGGCGCGCTATTCAGCGCGATGCTGGGCGCGGCCGGAGCCGCCAGCCAGGCTTTGGCCCGGCTGCAGGCCGAGTACGCCCGCTGGATCATCGTGGGGCAGCCGGCAAACGCCGCGCGCTGGCGGCTGGCTCGCGATTATAACCGCGGCTGGCTGCGCGGGCTTTATGGGGCCGGGCCTTACAGCCGACTGCGCGAGTGGCTGGATAGCGCGCGTTGGGGCCAGGTGATGGTGGAACGGCTAAGCGATTCCAACCATCGGGCGCGCTTCGATCGCGGATTTGAACTCGAGGCGGCGCGCTTGGGGCTCGAGCTGCGGCAAGCAGCGGCAGAGTTGGCCCGGGGTGGCCACGCGCAATTCGCGGCGCGCTGGTGTGGTGCGATGGGTAGCCGTGCAAGCCGGCGGGCCTTTTGGTCGTTTATCCGCCAGTTTGGCCAGGCCCAGCCCGAGGCTGGGGCGGGCCGCGCGTGGGCGCGCTGGATGGCACTGCCGCACGAGCAATTAAACGCCCCCTTGGGGGCTCAGCTTGGGCAGGAGGAGGTAGGAGCCGATGGCGAGTAATTTCATGATGGATCAGCCCGCCGGCAGTACCAAGACGGTGGGATCGTTGGCGATGGGGCTCAACGCCCTGGGTGCGGTCAGCGGTGCGGTGGCGGTGGATTTCAGCCGCGGCAACATCGTCAGCATGACGCTTACCGGTAACGTCACGTTGAGCTTCGGCAATGTCGCGGCATTGGCCGGAGCGGGGAGCGTGCCGGGCGCGGGGCGCGTGGTTTTCATCTTTACTCAGGACGAGCTGGGCAGCCACGGCGTGAGTTGGCCGGCGAACGCCAAATTCGGCGGCCTGGCGGCTCCCGTAATCAACACTGCGCCGGGGGCGCGCGACGTAATGGCCTTTGTCAGCGACGGGGTCAACCTGTACGACGAACAACCGGCCAACCCCAATTTCAACGCTATCGTGGCGGGCGGCTACGCCAGCGCGATTCAGGCCGCCGCCTATGGCGCCACGGTGACTCCCAACCTGGCCCTGGGGACGATCGTCACGGTGGGGGCGACCAACAGCAATCCGTTTACGATTGCCAATCCGCTGGGTGGCGTAAGCGGGATGGAATGGACCCTCAATCTGGCCAACGGCGCGGGCGCCGCCCTGGGCACGGTTAGCTTTGGCAGCGCTTACCGGATTGGCGCGTTTACCGCACCGGCCGCGGGCAAGTCGCGGGTGGGTAGTTTGTACTACGACGGCACCTACCATTGGCTAACGGGCGGATTCAACGCCGACTTGTAGAGGATCGGCGCAAAAGCGCGCGGGCCGGGACGACCCCGGCTCAGCGCGGTCCCGCCGGCAGGCGTCGGCCGGCGGGACCCGGGCTGTTTTGCGCATCCTGCGAGGGACGTGGTGGAGGGCAGGCTAATGGAGCAGGGCGAGGCGCGGCGGGTCAGCGGGGTTTGGCGGCGAGCGATCGCGGCCGGGGTGGTGGCGGCGTTGGCCTCGGCGCTGGTGATGGGTCGGGCCGCAGGACAGGGCAATCTATGCACGTTGACCGGCAATCTTAGCGAGGTCAGTGGTCAGCCTGCTGCCAATGTGCGGGTCTATTTCAAGAGCGTCGCGCTGCAAACCTATGGCGGCGCGGTGATCGGACCCTCGACCTTCTCGGTGCTGACCGATAGCCAAGGTAACCTGCCGACCAATCCGCCCCTGACTATCCCACAGGGGGCGTTGGTGCTGGTAACGGTGGGCAGTGGACAGCCGGTGCAGATTCAGATTCCGCTGTCTGCCAGCGCCGACCTCAGCACCTTGATGCTAGCCAATAGCGATCCGCCCTCGCTGGTGACCGGTTTGGGAATCGGAGCGGGCGGCGATTTCGCCCTGAGCGTCACCAATCCGCCCGTGGGCGGAGTAGGCACGGTGACGCTGCAACCGGGTCGCACCACTGGGCTGCAAGGCGTGGCGGTGGCGGCCAGCGTGCCGCTGGCGGGTCAATTCCTGGTGCAGAACGCGGCCGCCAACCAATGGGTGCCGGTTACGCTGAGCGGCGACCTCAGTGCCAGCGTCGCCAATCCCGGGCAGGTAGCGGTCAGTCAGATCGCCGCCGGCGGCAGTATCACTGCGAACAACGCGGCGGGAGGTCCCTATTGGATCAGCGGTTACGGCGTGAACGGAGTGCGCAACGCGCTGTCGCTCAACGAGGATGGCACGTTGGCGGGAGGTGTCGATACTATCTGGAGCGCGACCGCAACCGCCGGCAACCCGACACTGAGTAATCTCTCGGGACACGACTTCAAGGTCGGCGAAGGCGTCCAATGCTACCATTGCGGCACCACGGAGACGGTCGCGACGCCCGCGGCCGTAAGCGGCGCGGCGGTGTGCGGATCGGCCGGCGGCTGTGCGACTCAATATCAGTATGCAGTCGCAATCCTGGACGGCCATGGCGGTATCTCCGCCGCGAGCGCGGCGAGCACGGCGGTGAGCAACCAAGTGCCTTACGCCTCGGGTTGCCCTTCCAGCGGCAACTACGATTGTCTCTCCTTGCCGGAATGGTTCGGTAATTCAACCACCGTGACCGTGGCGACAAGCGAGCCCGCGGGAGCGCTGGCGCTGGCCAATACGAGCGGATGGCCAGCCAGTTGCCAGTCACCGAGCTGCGCGGTGGTGGTGATGGGAGCGGAGAGCAGCAGTGTCAACGGACAGCCGTTTCCCTTCCAGGTGCTCAATTACACATCGCTCAGCGTCAACGTTCTGCAGGGCGTCACCGGGGGTACCAGCGGAGTGACGATCCCCGTGGGAGCATGGGCGACGGTGGCGTTGACCCCGCCGGCCAATTTCGGCAACTACAACACCTTCGCGCTGCCGCCGATGCCTGCCGGGGGCGCCGGCTACGTGATCTATCGCTACGACAGCCAGAGCGCGGCCTGGCGGCGGCTGCGCAAGTATCCGATCTACGGCCAGATGCAGTACAGCTCGGCTGCGGTGACGTTGCCTGCCAGCACCATTCCCATGGCGAGCACGGTGGGCTTCATGTCGTCGGGCACGGCGGTAATTGGGGGGGCAGTGGGTAACGGTGGTCAGGTTGTGACCTACAGCGGCATCACGGCCACTAGCCTGACTGGAGTCAGTGGGGGCAGTGGCAGCTTTCCCGCCGGCGCGCTGGTATTCGGACAATGGCCGGTAGGCCGCGAACTCAACAAGCTGCAAGTGACGGCGGGATCGCCGGTGATTTACACCGGTGGGACGCCGCAATTCGTGCCCTCGGACGTAGGGCAGACCGTAACCTGCATTAGATGCGGCAGCGGGGGCGCCAATCTGAGCAGCACGATCGTGACCGTGGTCGATAGCCAGAACGCGGTGATGGCGGCCGACGCGCAAGTCAACGCCGACAGCGCGCAGGCAATCATCAATAACATTTTGGATTATGGTGGTCAGAATATCGATGATTACAACCTTTGGGGACGACCTGACATCCCAGCGGCCAATCAAATAATTCCGCCAACGCCGCCTAGCGCGGCGCTGGCCGACAGCATGTTTAGTCAGGTCACGGCCACCAGCGCGAGCACGATCACGTTGGCGACCGCACCCAGCCAGAGCCTGACGGGGGTGACTCTGGCGCATGACGACACGGCGGCGCTGCAATCGGCGATCGAGCATGCGGGACGCGACCAGGAGGTGGTGCTGCCGCCGGGAGTCTACCCCGAGCATGGGTTGGTGCTGGGGGCCAGTGGAGCGGGATGGCTGCAGGGGCTGGGCTACGCGCTGACCAACAATAATTTTTGCCCCAGCGGCAGCGAAAGCCAAGCCGGCGGATTCGTGGTGATGGCGCGCGATATTTCCCGCGCAGTATTGGAGTTCAACGGAGACCCCTCCGATTTTGTCACCGCCGGAGTGGAAGCGGCGGGCGGAGGGCCGGGCAATAATGTCGGCAGCACGCTGCGCAATCTGGGTATCTGGATGTACTCCAGCGGCGGCGCGGCCTATCAGAACGACGGTACCGGAGCGCTGCTGGAAATCGATAATGTTTTGTTGTGCGATCCTCAGCGCGACGCCATCTTTTTCAACTTCACGAGCAATCCCAACGCGATCGGCTACGAGACCAACGCCACGATGACGCGTTTTCACGCGCTCAACGTGGGTAACAACTTTATCCATCTGCTGGGCTCCAGCGCGCAGGGCGGCGGCTGGTTCGACCTGAACCATCTGCACGAGTTCGACGTCAATTTCGTGGGTACGCAGGAAAACGCGGGAACGGGGCTGTATTTCGAGTCGGAAGGGACGGGCAACAGCGGCGCGGCTGGGGGTACCGACTTCTGGCATATCGATAACGGCCATCTGTTCGGGCGCCCTGGTCCGGGGCTGTCCAACAGCGTGGCTCAGGGAGCCCATCCGATCGATTACGCCTGGGGCGGTTCGGGCAACACGCTGGCCACCGGCTGGCATATCGATAGTCTGGAGATCGAGTCGGGAAACCCCTACTCGAACAACCTGGGCGATCCGAATTGCGGCCTTATTTACTGGGAGCCGGGGGTCAATAACTACACCAATTACTACTTCGCCTCGGCATCGCTCGAAGAGTGGGGTTGCGGCGCGTTCATAGGGCTCGACAGCAGCGATCTGGCGACTTATCACGTGGTGGCCAACGCGGGTCATGTGCAGCTTCCCGACGCCGCGGTCGCTGGAGGAGTGGCGGCGAGCGGTCAGGTAAGCGGCAGCCTGCTCAACGCGAGTATCCCGGCAATCAACCTGATACCCGACTCGGGACTCCATTTTGGTTCAACCTTTATCAGCAACAGCGGGCTTGCGGTAAGCGGGCCGGGACCCGACGGCGGCAACGCGGTCTTCACCACGGGTCCCTACTATTCGACTACGCTTAGCAGCGGCGCCGCGCAGGGCGCCACCAGCTTGACCGTGGGATCGACCACGGGCTTCCCGAGCTCGGGAACGCTGGTCACGCAAAACAGCTATTTCAGCTACACGGGCACGACGGCGACCAGCTTCACCGGCCTCTCCCCGACGCTCCCGTGGCCACTGGCCTCTGGAACCGGCGTTTACATGCAGGGCGGTTACGGCGAGGTGAGCTGGAACAGCATCCCAGTGAGTGCTGGCAATTACTACACCGCGAGTTGTTATATCGACGCCAGCCAGGTGGTGACGCCGAGCACCAATCCGACCTGTTCGATTACCTCCAACCAGGGCGGTGCGACGCTGGCGGTGGCGCAGAACCATTCGGGGATCAAGGGACGCACGGCCGGCGCGACGTTTCAGGTGCCGAGCGGAACCACCAGCGTCAGCTTTAATTTCATGATGAACAATGCGGCGGTCGGCGGCGGCCAGCAGGTGGTATGGGCCGATCCGATGCTACAGGCGGGACAGTCCGAGAGCGTGTACGTGGAGGGCTTGCCGGCAGGTCCGTTCGGCTCTGCGAGTTTCGCCGGCATGATGCTTGGGTTTACCAGCGGGACCGACTGTCTGGGCGGTATAATTACACCTACGGCTATCACGCTGACCGGGATGACGGTGGATGTAGCGACGGCACCGGCGGGATGCAGTACCAACGCGCAGGTTGGGGTGTATGACCATACGGCGGGCGCGGATTTGGGGGTGACGGCAACCGTCAGCGCAGGGCGTAACAATCTGAGCGGATTGGCGGTCGGGGTGGCCGCCGGTCACGAGATTTGCGCCTATATCAAGACGCCGGCGGCAGGCTGTTCGACCAATCCGGCCGACGGACTGGCTAATGTTCAGTACTCAGTTCAGTGAGTAGTGGGTGGAGCGGTGGGCGGATGGGACACGGAGTCAATACGGAAGAGGTGCGCGACGCGCTGGCGGTAGGTGGGGCGGGCCTGGGTTTCATGGCGGCGGTGCGACGCTTATTCGGCGCCGCGCGTCCCGACCTTGGCATGAGCGCGGCGGTCGTCCGGATCGAGGCCAAGCTGGATCAGGTGCGGGTGGAACTGGCCGACCATCGACGCGCCTACGACAGCGGTTTGAGTCAAATCCATCGCGAGCTGGAAGACCATCGGGAGGAAGATAATCGGCGCTTCGGCGAGCTGAGCGCGCGAATCGCGGGCTTAGGCGCCGGATGAACGAGGAGGCCGGGAGGACGGCGAGATGGAATGGGGCAAACATGCGTTGGCGTCGCTGGTCGGGGCGATTATCGCGACCGGAGCGATCTACCGGCTGGTTCCCGCGCACAGCCAAAGCTACGCGCTCGCGTTGCTGGCGGTAGCCGCCTATCTGCTCGGGGTGCGGATGCCGCCGCCGGGAATGTCAGCGACGGCAGGTTAGGCCGGCAGCGGCGGGATGGGGCGAGTGGACTGGTAAACGGGAGCAGGAGGCGCAAGCAATGGATCTGATCGGTGCAATCGAGAACTGGTTTGGCGGAGCGCAAGAAGAATTGCAACAGGCGTTGGTGCCTATCATGCCGTGGGCGCAGGGCATTTACCAACTCGTCAAGAAGGATGCCGAGGCTGCGCTCAAGGAGGCTGGCGGAAAGATCGAGACGATGGCGCTAGCGGATTTTCACAGCCTGGTGGCCACGGTGCAAAACGCCGTGCTTGGCGCCAATGGCCACAGCGGGCTTAGCGGCGCAGACAAGTTCGCGTTGGTGGCGGAATCGATCAAGACGCAGCTAGCGGCCAACTTGTGGCCGACGATCAAAAGCCTGGGCACGGCCAGCCTCAACGCGTTGATCAACGCGGCCTACGCGGCGGTGGCCAGTGGCGTGATCGGGGCGTTGTGATGGAGCGGCCGCGAGTGATGGTGGGCTTCAGCGCGGCGCCTGGGTTGCTGGGCGCGCTGATTCGCTCGGCTGAAGGGGGAGGGGCGGTCTCGCACGCGTTTTTGGCCTGGGACGATCCGTGCTTCGGCGGGCGGATGACGCTGGGGGCGAATTGGAACGGGCTTACCTTGGAGCCCTTCGAGGCGATGGCGGGAGAGCGGCGGCGGCTTTATCTGGCGAATTTCGACCTGTGGCCGGGGATTGCCCGTCTGCGCCGTTATATCAACCGGCCCTACGATTACGCGGCGCTGTTCGGAATGACTTGGGTGGAGGCGGAAAAGCTGCTGGCCCATCGCCTGGCGCGCAATCCACTGTGCCATAAGAGCGATTTTTTCTGCTCCGAATATGTCACCGCGGTAATCCGCGCCAGCGGATACGATTTGTTGCCGGGAGTGGCGCAGGGATCGGTGGATCCCGAGCAATTGCTCGACGCAGTGCTGGCGTCGCCCGAATTTCGGGCGACGGCCGGCTAGCCTGACGCCTGCGCGCGGGACGGGTCAGCGATGCAATGGTGGGAGGACGAGGCTTTCGCCGCGGCGGTGCGGGTAGTGCTGGGTCATGAAGGCGGGTACGTCGCCAATCCACTGGATCCGGGAGGGGCTACGAAATACGGGATCAGCCAGCGCAGCTATCCTAAGCTTGATATCAAAGAGCTGCGTCCCGAGCAGGCGGCGGCAATCTACTACCGGGATTGGTGGTTGCGTTACGGTTACGGCCGGCTACCTGCGGAGCTGGCCGCCAAGCTCCTGGATTTGGCGGTCACCGCGCCGGTCCCAGCCCATCAGAGCCTGCAGCGTGCATTGCGCGCGGGCGGGATGGGTGATCTGAAGGATGACGGGGTGGTGGGGCCGCTGACGGTGGCCGCGGCGTGCCGCTGTCCACCGGCGGTGGCGATCGCGGCGTTGCGCTCGGAGTTCGCCGGTTATTGCCGTCTGGTCGCGGCCCGGTATGAGGCCGCGCACGGGTGCGCGGACCCGTTTCTGGAGGGCTGGCTTAATCGCTCCTACGAATGAACGGCTTCGGGGGGTATTCATGTCGCGCGTTGTTGCACGTAATCAGCACGACCATCCGGGCTACCGGATGGGGACGTGGCGCTATTGTCCGCTGTGCGGGATCGAGTTCAGGACGAGCAATGCCTACTCCTATCGCGACCGCTGGTGGATGCATCTGACGGCCGATCACAAGCGCACGCCCGAGCAGGCACGCCAATTGCTGGAGGATTGCCGCCCGTTGGGCAAGACGGAGTGGGACGGCTCGTAACGGGGGGAGCAAACAGCAAGCGTAGCGAAGCCTCAGATGCGGAGACAGCGCCCTTTGGCGGATTTGGGCGACCAGTGGGGCCTGCTTTGGCGGCCAAGGGCGGCCCGGCAGCCTCCTAATTTGGCGGCCCGCGTGATTGACGCTCGCTATCCGTTGAAGGGACAGGTAAATTCGTGGTACGGATAGAACCCCCATGGAGACCTCGACAATGCCCGATACGGAGAAAGACGAAGTAAGGCGCAATTACGAGGCATTCCGACGCTTGCTGCCCAATCTGCTGGTCAGCCATCGCGGAAAATTTGCGTTGCTGCACGATGGACAAGTTGTCGAGTTTTTCGACACCGCCGGAGATGCGTATAAGGTGGGGCTGAAGAACTATGGGCAAAGCAAATTTTCAATTCAGGAAGTAACCGATGGCTCTGTCGATCTAGGCTTCTACACACATGCCGTCCCTGAGCGGTCAGTGTAACCCTGCAATTGGTCCACTGATTCAAGTCGGGGTCGATGCGCCCGCTGGCAGCGCCGCCGTAACGCCCGCTAGGTTCCTTCAACCGATAGCCCCGAATCGACTGTTTTCCGCTTTGGTCGATACGGGCGCACAGATCACGTGTATCTCGGCCGCCGTGGTTACGGCTGTCGGCATATCGCCAGCGGGTATGCGGCCGATGGGTTCTGCCACGCAGACATCGGTGGCTACCAATACCTATGTCGTGGACCTTGGGATTGTGTTCAACGGAATCAATTGGTGGGTTCCAAGCTTACTCGTCTTCGAGTACGTCCCTCCGGTTAACGCAGGACATCAGGGACGGTCACTTCTCATTCTCGATCTGACGGCTGTCCTATTAGGGTGGCGCCGGCGCACGAAACCGGTTGTAAGGCGCAGGCGAGCGCAATAACATGGGCCCGTTCCAGCTCGCCCACGCGTTGCCGCGTGCATATATAGGCACGCGGCCCGAGGCAGGGGTGCGCGGCGACAATGGCAAGCGGAGTGGAGCTATCCAGGGCGCCGTTAGTGCGCAGGCCGGTGGCCGAGCTGTGGCCGGGGCGGGAAGGTGCGCGCGGCTCCTTGGAAGGGCGCGAACTGACCAAGAGCTACAACGGCCGGCGAGTGGTCAACCGGGTCGGCATTCGCATCGAGGCCGGCGAGGTGGTGGGGTTGCTCGGCCCCAATGGGGCCGGCAAGACCACCAGCTTTTATATGCTGGTGGGACTGCTCAAGCCCGATTCTGGCGTCATCCTGCTAAATGGCGAAGATGTCGGCAGTTTGCCGCTTTATCAACGCGCCCGCCGCGGCGTGAGCTACCTGCCCCAGGAACCCTCGGTATTCCGCAAGCTGACGGTGGAGCAGAACCTGCTGGCGGTGCTGGAGACCTTGCCGCTGAATGAAGAAGAACGCACTGGCCGCCTCCAATCCTTGCTCAGCGAGCTGGATATTACTCACCTGGCCAAGGTTAAGGCGGGGGTGCTATCTGGCGGCGAACGACGGCGGGTGGAAATCACGCGCGCGCTGGTGCTTAATCCGACCTTTTTATGCCTGGACGAGCCCTTTGCCGGGATCGACCCGATCACGGTAGTGGAGATCCGGCGAATTATCGAATATCTCAAAACGCGCGGGATCGGCGTTTTGATGTCGGATCACAACGTGCACGAAACCTTGTCGATTATCGATCGTGCCTACGTTATTCATGGCGGGCAGATCCTGATGGAGGGCGCACCGCAAGAGATCGTGGAAAGTGCCAACGTGCGCCAAGTCTTTTTGGGCGACAGCTTCAGGCTGCGTTGAGTGGAGCGGCCGCCGTGGATTTTTCTCGCGCCGCACCATTGCGCGATGCCTGCGATTGGTGCGTGCCGTGGTAATATTCGATCAGGGACAGGTGCGGGCATGGGCGTTTTAGTTCCTTACGTAATCGAGCAGACCGGGCGCGGCGAGCGCTCCTACGATATTTTCTCGCGCCTGCTACGCGATCGGATCGTGTTTTTGGGCGGACCGATTACCGACGATGTGGCCAACCTGATCTCCGCCCAGCTCCTGTTTCTAGAAGCCGACAATCCCGAGCTCGAGATCAACTTGTACATCAATTCACCCGGCGGTTCGGTGACCGCGGGGCTGGCAATTTACGACACCATGCAGTTCGTCAAACCGCCGGTCTCGACCTTGTGCGTGGGTCAGGCGGCGAGCATGGCGGCGGTGCTGCTGGCGGCGGGCAGCAAGGGGCGGCGCTACGGGCTACCCCACTGCCGCATCATGATCCATCAGCTCTCGGGCGAGTTTCAGGGCCAGGCCTCGGATATCGAGATCCAGGCCCGGGAGGCCTTGCGCCTGCGCGAGGCGCTCAACGTGGTACTCGCCGAACACACCGGACAGCCGCTCAAGCGGATCGAAAAAGACACCGAACGCGATTCCTTCATGAGCGCCGAGCAGGCGCGGGAATATGGCCTAATCGACCAAATCCTCAGCGCGCGCACGCCATCGAAAGCGTGAACCCTGTAAACCCTGCCTTCCACGAGCAAGCGCTCGGGCTCCGCGTTAACCCCTAGCTATTCCGAGCCGGGCCTATCCCTGTGTGATCAAGCGGCTGCGCTGCACAACGGCGCAGGACGGCCCGGCATTTGCACGGGCAAGTGTCCGACGTTAACGCGGGAGGGCACATCCAATGATAAGGCGAGTGATCGGCTGGGTCGTGGCAGCAGGCTTGGTAACGAGCTTGGCTGGGGTGGCACTAGCGCAAAACGAGCAATCGGCCAGCGGGCAGGGCAGAGCAGTGTTGGCGCGGACTCCAAGGGTGAGTTGGCGCAGATGATGCCGGCAGCCGCGCGGATGAACAAGAGCGAGCAGCCAGCAGCCTCGCTGGCGCGCGACAAATCTGGAAGCAATTAGGCGATGCGCACGCTAGCCGATACCATGGAGGGTGACCATCGGGCCAATCAGGCCGCGCTTCAGGCGCTGGCCAACCAGAGCCACGTGCAGCTTTCCAATCAGGTCAGCCGCAACCAGCAGGCGACTTATGATCGGCTCCATCAGCTCAACGGCGCGCAGTTCAACCGGGCCTTCCTGCGCGACGACATCAACGAGCATCGGCAGGCGATCGAGCAGTTCCGCCAAGCCGAGCAGCAGTTGCAGGACAATCGCACCGCCGAGACCTATATTCATCAGACCTTGCCCGTTTTGGAGGCCCATCTGCACATGTCCGAGAATCTCGACCGAGACGCATCCGCCGGCCAAACGGCTCAGAATCCCACCGGGCGCGCGACTGAGCAGCAATAGCCTGGGATGCCGGTGTTTAAGCGCGGGTGCCGGAGGCTCAGCCGGCCACCCGCGCTTTTTTCGGAAGGTACCCGCGGGGGCGGGGCGCAGTTGCATAGGCGAAGGCTTACGGGTAGCTATAAAGACTCTTCAGCCGACGCGGGCGGGCAGGTAGCTCAGTCGGTAGAGCAAAGGACTGAAAATCCTTGTGTCGAGTGTTCGATTCACTCCCTGCCCACCAAAAAACTCCAATCAGTTTTCCACGGGTGGCGGAGAGCGACCTACTTTGCGGCCACCGGGGGCGTGGATGGCGCAGCGCTGGCGACAGCCGGCTGCAGGGTCGCGTTAACGACTGGGGTCGCCAGTGCATAAGCGTTTCCGGTCGCGAAATCCACGATGAACCCGGGCCAAAATAGCAAGTCCAACCAGGTTACGCCCTGAATCCGGGTATCCACCGGCATGCTTTTCGTATTGTAGCCAGGCAGCGAGAAAGAAACCGAATAGGCTTTGGAGATAGCATTTCTTGGCACGGCGATCGTGTCGGGCGTCTTGCCGCTGAAGGTGCCGTACTGGTAGGTCGCTCCGGTTGGGGAGCTCTGAAGGGTTAGGTTCTCGGGGCCACTTGAGAAGATCGAGGCGCAGCCGGTGATCAAACAGCAAGTCAGGGCGTACAGCAGAAGTTTTAGCTTTGGCATTGTTAAGGGCTCCTCCTAAGCCAGCACGAGCTTAGGCCATATTAGTATAAATAATAGTACTTGGATAGATTGAGACTGGTTTAATATCATAAATCAGCAATTTCTGGAGAGGTGATGTTTGGGGAAAACCGGGGGCCTTTGTGCACGATGTGGCCAGCAGATCGCGCTCAGGCCAAGCTTTTCTGCCCACGATAGGCCGGACCCGGTCATTGACATCCAGCGCGAGCCTTCGGAAGATCGCGCCGTGGAACCGCAGATCTCGACCATGACGTTGTTGGGTGCGTCCTTCCTCGTGAAGCGGGCCGGCCAGGGCGCGCCGATGGTGGTGGTGCACGGCGGAGGTGGGAGCCCGCGGTTTCTTCCCGCTCTGCAGGCTCTGGCCCAACGCTTCGAGGTGATCGTGCCACAGGCTCCAGGCTTCGGCGGCGGCCAGTTACCGCCGTGGCTGGAGAGCGTGGGTGACCTGGCCAATTTCTATCTGGAGTTCCTCGACGCGCTCGATCTGCGCCGCGTCCACCTGGTCGGTTTGTCGCTCGGTGGGTGGGTCGCGGCGGAATTGGCGATGCGCAACGCGAGCCGGCTGGCGTCGCTCGCCTTGATGGACGCCCCTGGGCTCTTGCTGCCCGGAGTCGCGCAGCTCGACCCTTTCCTGCTAAACGAGGAGCAGGGTGTGCGGGCGCTGTTTTTCGACCAAACGCTTGCCGATAAGGCGGTGGCCACGATGCTCGCACCTGAGAGCGAGGACGTGCGGCTGGCCAATCAGCGAACGGTGGCCAGGCTGGCGTGGCAGCCACGTTTCCACGATCCTCACCTGCAGCGCTGGCTTTGTCGCATTCGCATTCCGACCCTCATCATCTGGGGCGAGAACGATCGGCTGTTTCCGCCGGTGTACGGCCAGGCGTGGGCGCAGGCGATTGCGGGAGCGCGGCTAGCGGTGGTGCCGCGCTGTGGCCATCTCCCGATCCAGGAACAACCCGAGACCTTCGTTCGGCTGGTCGGCGAGTTTTGCGCGGAGCGGGCCGAATCATGAAACTCTTCAATTTTCACCTGATGCCTTACGCGGACGCCGATCTGGCGCAGATCGAGCGGGACGGTACCGCCTGGGTTACGCACAGCAATCGCCATTACGATCCGAAGAAGGGGGCGGAGCTTTACAACCAGTACTTGGATCAGCTCGAAGCGGCCGACGCTCTGGGCTTCGACGGGGTTGTGATGAACGAGCATCATCAGACCGCCTACGGTCTGATGCCGACCCCGGGCGTGCTGGCGGGGGCGCTGTCGCGCCGAATCCGCCATGGCAAGATCGCGATCTTGGGGCGCGCGCTGCCGCTGCTGTCCAATCCGCTGGTGGTGGCGGAAGAGTACGCCGTCCTGGACAACATCACCCGTGGCAAGATAATCGCGGGTTTTGTGCGCGGGATCGGCGCCGAATATCATTCCATGGGAGTCAACCCGACCTATTCGCAGGAGCGCTTCATCGAGGCCCATGACTTGATCGTGCGCGCCTGGACCGAGCCTGGTCCCTTCGCCTTCGAGGGCAAGCACTACAATTTCAAGTACGTCAATCCGTGGCCGCGACCCTACCAGGAGCCCCATCCGCCAATCTTCATTCCCTCTTCGGGCTCGTCGAGCACGATCGAATGGGCGGCGGGCAAGCGCTACACCTTCTGCCAGACGCTGGCGCCCATCGCCTTGGTGGCCAAAACCTTCCAGCTCTACCGCGAAGCCGCGCAGCGGGCCGGCTATGAGGCGTCGCCCGACCAACTGGCCTGGTCCAATGCGATCTACGTGGCGGAGAGCGACGCCCGGGCCTTGCGCGAGGCCAAGCCTCATCTGGAGAGTTACGCCAATTACTTTCTCAAGACCAATCCGGCTTTGATGATGCCGCCGGGCTATACCAGTATCGAATCGATCAAGCGTATTCGCCAGCTTCGGGCCCATCGCAGCGATTGGCAGAGCGCCGAGGACCTGATCGACAAAGGGGTGGTAATCGTGGGTGGACCCAACACGGTGCGCGAAAGGCTGGCCGAGTATCAGGATCTGGCCGGCTTCAACTATTCGCTTACCAAGACCCAGTTCGGGACCATGCCTCATGCGATGGTCGAGGCGAATCAAGCGGCGATCGCTCAGGAAGTGCTGCCCTACTTCCGCGAGCGCCGGCCGCAGCCGCGGCGAGAGGCGGTATAGGGCGGTCGGCAAGCTTTAGGTCGGCAGTGAAGCGGCGAGGAGGCTCACGCATTGGTGGACGGGCGGGAGGCCGGTCTTATTAACAGGACTGCCACAAGCCTCGGACATGGCCGGACGAGGTGCGCCCTTGCCACTATTCAAAGAAAGATGGCAATGGCCTGAGTGTGGAGAATTATTTCCCTCCCGCCTAAAAATCGCCGATAGCGGCAAGGCCGGCGGCCAGGATGCGGCTGGCGTGAGCCAGCTTGCGCGCCATCCCCGGCAGGCGTCCAAGCTGCTCGGGGTGCCTCAGTAGATGGAACGCAGCCTTGAGCGGCGCCACCCGACCTTCGGCGTCGGTGAGCTCGGCGCCCACCACCTCGTCTTCCAATTCGTCGAGTACGGCGCGCAGGCACAGCCAGGGAATTGCGCGTTGTTCCAACAGCTCGGCCACCGCGGCGCTTTCCATATCCACCGCGAGGGCGCCGCTGAGTTCTCCGGCCATCTGCTTGGCCGCGCGATCCGCCAACACCCGACCGGCAGTCAGCAGGGCGCCGCGATGGGCATGCAAAGCGGCTTGGCGCAAGCTGCGCTCGGCCCCTTGGAGCAAAAGCCGATTGACGGGGAAAGCGCGCGCTGGGCCGAATTCGGTCTGTAAGAGGAGGGAATCGGCCAAAAGCAAATCGCCGCAATGCAGCGTCGCGCTCAGAGCACCCGCAACCCCGGTGGTAATCGCCAGGCGAGGTGGCGCAATCGATGCGAGGGCGCGTTCGGCACGCGCACGAGCGCGGGCTTGGCCGATGCCGGTGGCGAGCAGAAAAATGCTTTGACCGCCCACGCTGCCCTCAAAGCCGTTGAGATCAGGGCGAGCGCGGCGCTGGTCCAGGCGTGTCAGAAGGGGGGCGATTTCGCGCCTGAAAGCATAGAAAATGACCAACATACGCAACACTTACCCATTTTAGCACACGAAGAGCTTGAGCGAATGAGTCATTCCTAGCAGAATTAGCCAAGCGTGAAAGCTCGCATGAGGGGAGGAGGGCTGGCAGGGTAAGAGAAAGGCGTGCGTCGCGCACGGCCCAATCTCCTGCTGGCGACGGCCTTGAAACAACTGATTATCAACGGCGATGACTTCGGAGTCTCTGCCGAGGTTAACGAAGGTATTCTGCGCTGCCATCGCCATGGCATCCTGACCAGCACCAGCATGATGGTGGCGGGCAAGGCGGCGGCTGCGGGCGCGGCGGCGGCACGCGATTGTCCCGAACTGGACGTGGGACTGCACCTGGTCGTTTGCATGGGCCACAGCGTGCTGCCCAAAGCGCGCCTGCGCGGGCTGGTCGACGGGGCCAACTGCTTTGGTAACAATCCGGTAGCGGCCGGGATGCGCTACTTTTTCGATCGGCGCGTGCGCGGCCCGTTGACCGATGAGGTTCGCGCCCAAATCGAGCGGCATCTGCAGCTGGTGGGCTATCTCAACCATATCGACGGCCACCTTAATTTCCACGTCCATCCAGTCCTATTCGACATCCTGATTGATCTGGCCGAGGAGTATCGCGTTCCTTGCATCCGTCTGCCGCGCGAGCGGCTCTTCACCACCCTGCGCTTAAGCCGCGACCATGGCGGGCGCAAGGTGGTGGAGGCGGTGATTTTCCGCCTCCTGAGCGCGCGGGCTCGGCGCAAGATGGACGAGCGCGGGCTCAAGAGCACGGACTGGCTGTACGGACTGCATCAAAGCGGCAACATGAGCGCGGCCTATTTTCAGGCTGTGCTGAACCGTTTACCAAAAGGGGCTACCGAGATTTACTTCCATCCGGCCCAGGCGGGCTCTTCTGGCGGCCCACCGGCTCAGGGGCAGCGCGAGGTCGATATCCTAACCGATCCCCGCCTGCCGGGATTGTTGGCGCGCGAAAATATCCAGCTTACCACCTACTCGGCGCTGGCCCAGGCGTTCGCCCCGCTGCGCGCGGCGAACGCCGATTAAGCGGCAGACGAAGAATTTTGCGCGGGTTGCTGTTCATGCTTTGCGCCGGTCTGCTAAAAATTTGAGACGGGCCGGCGTTCGCCGGCAGCCGTGCTTGGCGCCGCGCCAGCGAAAGGAATAAGCCCGATGTTGCATCACGATAGCGCCCAGGCCGAGGCCACGGGCGATTTGCATCGTTTGCCCACTACCGTCACCCCACTTCACTACGCATTGCGCTTGGAGCCCGATCTGGCTGCCTTTACCTTCCGTGGCCAGCAACGCGTCACGCTTGAGGTCCATCAGCCGGTCCAGGAAGTTACATTCAACGCGGTGGAATTGGAGTTGGGCGCGGTCAGCGCGATGCGCGCGGGCGAGCGGATCGAGGGCAAGGCGCAACTCGACCCCGCCAACGAACGTGCCACTGTGCATTGGGAACGGATGCTTGGTCCGGGGCGATGGGAGTTTGATATCGCTTTCACGGGAGTTCTCAACGACAAGCTGCACGGGTTCTATCGCAGCAGCTACAAAGACAGCGATGGGCGGCTTCATCTGCTGGCTTCCACCCAGTTCGAGGCGACCGACGCACGCCGCGCTTTTCCTTGCTGGGACGAGCCAGCGCTGAAGGCTACCTTCGCCGTGACCCTGGTAATCGACGAGCATTTGAACGCCTTTTCCAACACGGCGATCGCCCATGAAAGCAAGCTGGCGGACGGTCGGAAAGAAGTGGTGTTTAAACCCACCATCAAGATGTCCACCTACCTGCTGGCCTTTGTGGTGGGCGAGTTCGAGGCCACCGCGCCGGTAGACGTGGGCGGAACCCCGCTGCGCGTGGTGCACGTCCCCGGTAAGCAGGCACTGGCGAGTTGGGCGCTCCAGGTCGGCGCCTTTTCGCTGAAATTTTTCGCCGACTATTACGGCATCAAGTACCCCGGCGACAAGCTGGACCTGATCGCGATTCCAGACTTCGCCTCGGGGGCGATGGAAAATCTGGGTGCGATTACTTTCCGCGAGACCGCTTTACTGGTGGATGAGAAGAGCGCCTCGCGCGCCGAATTGGAGCGCGTCGCCGACGTGGTCTCGCATGAAAACGCCCATATGTGGTTTGGCGATCTGGTGACCATGAAATGGTGGAACGGACTGTGGCTCAATGAGGCCTTTGCCACCTTCATGGAAATGATGGCGGTCAATGCCTGGAAGCCGGCGTGGCAGCGCTGGATCACCTTCGGGGTCTCGCGCGCCGCCGCGATGACGGTCGATGGTCTGCACAGCACTCGCCCGATTGAATATACCGTGCGTTCTCCCCAGGAGGCGGGCGGCATGTTCGACGTGCTGACTTACGAAAAAGGGGCGGCCGTGCTGCGGATGCTGGAGGTCTACCTGGGGCCTGAACAGTTCCAAAAAGGCATCGCGCTGTACCTGCGCCGCCATGCATATGCCAACGCCGAGACCGGGGATCTGTGGGACGCGCTGGAAGAGGCCTCGGGTCAACCCGTGCGCAAGATGATGGACTCGTGGATCTTTCAATCCGGCTATCCGATCGTCAACGTAACCGCCGGCGCCGACCGGCGCACGCTCAACCTGCGCCAGCAGCGCTTCATCTATGAAAAGCGCGGTCTCACGCAGGACGATCAGCTCTGGCACATCCCGCTGATGGTCCAAGCGATGACCGAGCAGGGGCCCGTTGAGCGCAAACTGCTGATGACCGAAGCGCAAACCACGCTGACGCTGCCCGCGCCGGTCAAATGGGCGGTGGTCAATCGCAATGGAGATGGGTTTTACCGGGTGCGTTACAGCGAGGAGATGGCGAGCGCACTCAACCAGTCGTTAGAAGAACTTTCCCAAATCGAGCGCTTTAGCCTGGTCAACGACGTGTGGGCGGCGACGCTGGCCGGATTGACCCCGTTGCGTGAATTCTTTGCGCTGGCCCGCCGCTTGCGCAACGAGACCGAACTTATCGTATGGCGCGCGCTGTTGGGGCCACTGAGTTACCTGCAAGCGGCCGTAAGCCCGGCGCAATTGCCGGCGCTGGCGGCCGAGGTGCGTGCGCTGGTTGGGCCTGCGGCTCAGCGCCTGGGGTGGCAACCGCAGCCGGGCGAGAGCGAATTGGCCGGGCAGTTGCGTGGCAACCTAATCGCCACCCTGGGCACCTTGGGCGAGGACCAGGCTATCCAAAGCCAGGCGCGCGAACTCTACAGTCATTACAAGCGCGAGGGGCAGGCGGTGGACAACAATCTGCTGCCGGCGCTGATTGGGATTATCGCGCACACCGGCGGGGAGGCCGATTACCAGGAGTTCCACGACAGTTTCAAAAATGCACGCACGCCCCAGGAAGAGCAGCGCTATTTATTCGCCTTGGCCGATTTCAACCAGCTTCCCTTGCTGCGCCGAACCATGCAGATGACGCTCAACGGCGAGGTTCGTACCCAGAACGCGCCCTACCTGATGCAAGAGTTGCTGCACAATATTCGATGTCGCTATGAGGCCTGGGACTTCATGCGCGAGCATTGGGAGCAGATGGTTGCCCGCTACCCCGAAAATGCGCTGCCGCGGATGTGCCAAGGAATCACTGCGCTACTCGACCGCGAGGCCGAGGTCAGTGAGTTCTTCCGCACCCATCCGGTTAAACAGGCGGGCAAGACCATTGAACAGCATCTGGAGCGATTGCGGATCGCGCTTGCGTTTCGCAATCGCGAGTTGGCCCATTTGCCCGCCAATTTGGGGCTTTAAGGCCGAGGTGCTTGGTCGGTTGAGCCCGCTCAGCCTTGAATCTCTTTCAGATGGCCGGTGGCAAGCACGCGAAAGCGCCGATCGCCCCAACGTACCGTGCGGCCCAGCAGGCTAGCGAAAAAGATAGCGGTGCCGGCGAGATCCTTAAGCGGCAGGAAAATCAGATCGCGCAGGCGCAGTGGCAGCTGGGCTACCGTCTTGACCATGAAGCCAGCGGTCACGTAGCGCGCCGCCAGCAGCAAGCCGAAGGCCTCGATCGCCATGGGATTGAAGCGGCTGGTGGCCATCAGCACCAGACCCCAGAAAGTGCCGTGCGTCAACACCGTCGCCACACTGCCCCGATGCACGCTGCGATAGGTCCGCGCCCAGCGCAATTGATGGGTCCAGAAGTCGCTCAGGCTGCTCTCATTGGTAACGATGGTCACCAGTTCGGACGATAGCTTAATCCCATAGCCGCACTGAAAGGCGCGGTTGCCTAGATGGAAATCGTCGGCCAGCAGATCCTTGAGCGCCTCGAAGCCGCCCACCGCCTCCAGTACCTCGCGCTTGATTGCGATAGTCGCGCCGAAAGCATAACTGAGGGGCCCCACCGTGCTGCCCAGCAGCGCCAAGGGCAGAAAGTCGGTATTGACGTAGGCCGCCTCCAGCTTGGCGCCCAGGGCTTGGGTTCCGGGCCACGCCCGATACAGGCTGGTGACCACGCCGACCCGCGGATCGGAGCTGAGTTCGGCCACCACCCGGCGTAGATAGTCGGGTTGAACCGCGATATCGGCGTCGCTTAGGACCAGGATATCGGCCTGACGCGCTTGTCGCGCCATCCGCACCAGCTTGCCCACCTTATCGTTGGCGGCATCGGCCAAGCCGCCTACCTCCAGCCGGACCTCCATACCGGGATGGTTGGCGACGACCTGGGCGAGCACGGCGCAGGCCGGATCGCGGCTATCGGAGACGCCGAAGATGTACTGCTTGTTGGGATAATCCACATCCAGGAAGCTGTTCAGATTGTCGCTCAGGCTCTGGTTGGCTCCGTGCAGGGGCTTGAGCAGTGCCACCCGTGGCAGGGAGGGTGGCAAGGGCGGCAGCTGTTTGCGCGCGCGGGCGAATTTCCAGCCAGCCAGCACGGTGGCGCCGTAATAGCCCAGCGCGATACAGCTAGCGGCCAGCGACAAACTAACCAACAACCACATGTGCATGCGATACTCTCGTCAGCTCCGGGCTTTCGCGCCCGCCACCCAGCTTGCCGGCCTCAATCTGACTCAGGCCGAGGCCTGGACCCGCCGCTGTCGCATCGTGGACAAGAACTGGCGGCCTTCTTTCAGCAGGCGCTTGCACTCCTCGGTGGAGGTGGCCATTTTGCGCACGGCCTTGAAGATATATTTGGGGCGAAAATAAAAACTGCGGTAAAAGCGCTCGACCGCGGCGTAAATCTCCTGGCTGCTCAGCCCAGGATAGCGCACCGTGCATTTCTGGTAGCCGGATTCGTCCAGCAGCGGATCAACCGCCAGGAAACCGTTGTCCACCACATATTTGAACAGCTCGGTGCCGGGGTAGGGTGAGGCCAGCGAGACCTGAATGGTCTCGCAATCCATCTCGCGCGCGAACCGGATCGACTCCTCGATGGTGCTGGTGCTTTCTCCGGGCAGCCCCAGGATGAAAGTGCCGTGAATCAGGATTCCCAACTTGTGGCAATCGCGCGTGAAGCGGCGGGCCTGCTCCAGGCTCACTCCCTTCTTGATGTTCTTGAGAATCTGGGCGTTGCCGGTTTCATACCCGACCACGAACAGGCGCAACCCGCTCTCCTTCATCAGGCGCAGAGTTTCGTAATCGACGTTGGCGCGCGAGTTGGTTGACCAGGTCAGCCCCAGCGGCTTGAGCAACTCGGCGATGCGACGGGCCCGCTTGGCGTCGGCGGTGAAGGTATCGTCGTCGAAGAACAGTTCCTTCATCTTGGGGAACTTGGCCTTCAACATCGAAACCTCTTCGTAGACGTTCTCCGGGCTGCGCGTGCGGTAGCGATGGCCTTGGGTGACCTGCGGCCACAGGCAGAAGGTGCATTGGGCCGGACAACCGCGGCCGGTGTAAAGCGAGACGTAGGGGTATTGGCAATAGGGGCTGTTATAGCGCAGATAGTCGAGGTTCTTTTCGTACACCTCGCTGACGAAGGGCAGTTTGTCCAGCTCCTGGCCGGTCAGAATCGGGCGCTCGGGGTTGTGGGTGATGACGCCGTTGCGCTGATAGCTGATGCCGCCAATCTTAGCCCAGTCCAGGCCCTGGGCCACCTCGACCATCGAATAGTCGAACTCCTTGCGTCCGGCGATATCGATCGCCGGCGATAACTTCAGCACTTCCTCGGGCGCGGCCGTGGGATGGCCGCCGACAAAGGCGATAATCGCGTTGGGGTTGGCCGCTTTGATGGCCTCGGCCGTGCGCACGTCGTTGCGCAGCGAGGGGGTCGAGGTGTGGAGCACCACCAAGTCATAAGCCTTGGCTTCGGCAACCGTCATCGCGACGTCGTAATTGTGGGGCGGAGCATCGAGCAGACGCGCCCCGGGAATCATCCCGGCCGGATAGGCCAGCCAGGTCGGATACCAGAACGACCAGACCTCGCGGGTGGCCTGATAGCGGGAACCAGCGCCGCCGTCGAAGTCTTCGTAGGAGGGCGGGTTGAGAAATAGGGCTTTCATCACGTCCATGGGTATGCGCCTCTCAGGCTCCTGTCCGATTGGTTAGTAACTATAACGCGCAAAAAAAGCGGTTACAAGGAAGCCAATTTAGAGCTTTCCTGTTGGAGCGGGGTCGGTGCCAGCACGAAGGCCAGCGACTCGCAGATTCCCACCACGGTGACCACGGCGAACCACAGCAAGCCGTTGGCGGCGGCGTCGGCCTTGCCCGCTCCCAAAATACCGAAAAGCACTACGTAAAGTCCCTCGCGAACGCCTAAACCGCCGATTGTTATCGGCATCGAGGCTAGCACGTTGGTCAGCGGCACGCAGAGCAGGAACAAGCGAAAGGGTAGGGTCAAGCCCAAGCCCAGCGCCAGCACGTATTGGGCGATTACCTGAAGCAGATGAAGGACCGAGGCCAGCGCAATCGCTGGCACCATCGCCAACCGTCCGCGCAAGTAGGGTTCCAGAATCGCGCTGGTGGCGCGGACGCGGGCAGGCAAATAGCGCGTGATGGCATGGATTGCGGGGAGCAACAAGTAGCTCACGACAGAGGCCGTACCAACAATCAACACCGGGGTGGTGACCGCTGTTGGCAGCACGCCGCGACCCAACGTCGCCACCGCCACGGTCGCCACCCAGACCAAGGCAAGCAGGCCGATCAGCCGGTCGGCCAGTACACTGGCTATCGCTCGGCCCAAGGCATGATAGCGCCGGCCCAGGTAGATCGCACGAGTAGCATCGCCGCCGACGAGTCCAGGAATAAAAAGATTGGTAAACGCTCCAATAAAGAAATAAAGCAAGCAATCGGAGTACCTCGCCAAAATGCCGACCAGCGAGGCCAGTAGCTGCCAGCGTGCCGCGGCCACCATCTGCCCGAGCAGATAAATCAGACCCGCCGCCAGGAAATAGCTGGGCTTCTCCCGGCTGATCAGCTGCCAGAGCAGATGGCGGTTGAGCCGGCTCAGCACAAAACTCAAGATTGCGATTCCAAGCAGCGCCCGGATGGCGTAGCTACCGATTCCGCGCAGCCGGCCTGGGGTGGGCGTGGTCGGGGACTCGATCGTGGATCGAACGGCCGTCGGCGACCTCATTACGGAGACTCCCCAAGCTTGGCTTTGCCCACGGCTCGCTTGTCGCTCTCGGCGGCCAGCAGACGCAGCCGGCCCAGGCGGTCTCCGAGACGGCTCAACTCATCGCTGTCGATCACGAGCACAGGATCGCGCGCACGCCGCCACAAGTCGAGCAGTTGATCGTCGTTGCGCAGAAAATAACGGCCGCGGTCGGGGCTGTGTTCGGCGCCAAAACGCAATTCGCTCAACGCTGGACCGACTAAAATGACCCTTTGATGGGTATAGAAGGGCAGACTTTGAATATAACGATGGTAACAAATCAGAGTGGCGCCAGGCGCCCGGGCAGCGATTTGGCGCGACAGAGCGGAGAAGGGCCGCATCGGCTCAAGCGCTATCCGGCAATACCCCGCTCCAATCACGGCCGCGCTGGTGGTCAGAGTAAGCAGCGCAAAACCCGCCGCAACGCGCCGGCGGATAAAGGCGATCGCGCCCAGCGCCCCGCCCAAGCTCAGCGTCACGCCAATTAGCCGCAGCAGATTACTCAACGCTGGCAGATAGGGATTGCCGGTGTATGGCGTAAGAAAACTGAAGACCGTCACGCCGGCGCCACCGGCCGCTACAATTATGCCAGTGAGCAGAAACGGAAAAGGAGGTCGATCTGAGGCTTGCCTGACCGAGCGCTCGGCCGCGCCGACGATGGCGTCGGCCAACAGCACCGCCAGCGGAGCAATCGCGGGCAGGACATAGGGCATCAGCTTGGCATTGGCGAGCGAAAACAGGCCCAGGATGACCGCGCTCACGCTCAGGCAGTAGCCGCGCGCCGGGCCTGCGGTGCCATCGCTCAGGAGAAGCGGAAGGCAGCCGGTCCAAGGCATCAGGCCCAACAAGATTACTGGGAGATAAAAATAGAACGGCTCGCCATGGCTGTAAGTTGCGACGAAGAAGCGGCGTAGGTGCTCGCCGACAAAGTAGAAATCGACGAATCCGGGCAAGCGCAGCGCTATCAGGACGAACCAGGGCGCGGCCAGTGCCACGGTTATCAGGCTGCCAGCCACGAGATGGAATTTGCGCAAGGCCGGGCCTAACGGCCGATCGTAAATCAGTAGGAAAAGCAGGCCGCTGGCACCTGGCAGTACCGCTCCGATGGGGCCCTTGGTGAGGACGGCGAGGCTTACCGCGGGGTAAAAAATCAGCCACCATCGCCCGCCCTCGCGCCATTGTAGAAAAAACGACCAGAAGGCAACCGCCAGCAAGAGGCTAAGCAGCATGTCGGTGGTCAGCAGTTGAGCCAGACCGACGTATAGCGGTGCCGTGCATAGGATCGCGCCGGTCAGCAGCGCGCGGCGCCGATCGAAGACTCGTTGGGTAAAAAAGCAGGTGACAAGCAGCCCCAGCATCGCTGCCATGGCGGGAACCAGGCGGGCAGCGAATTGGGTTGCCCCGAGCAGATGGAAAGCCAGCGCGGTCAACCAGTAGAGTAAGGGTGGCTTTTCGACGTAGGGGACGTAGTTCAGATGGGGCACCAGATAACTGCCGCCGGCGGCCATTTCGCGGGCAATTTCGGCGTAGCGTGGTTCGTCCGCCTCCCACAAGCCGTAGCTTCCTAGATGAAAGAAGAACAGGGTCAGAGCCAGGAGGGTCAACCCCAGCTCTGGAAGCAAAAGCCAGCGTGGCGGGACCGTCGTCTCCCGATCGCGGCTGGGAGCCGCTGTACTGGTGTGAGCAGCCATCGTCGGAGGGAGTTTAACCTACCCGTGTCGGCGCCCAAAGCGCACCTGGGCTTGCTGGCCGGCGTCCGCGGCTCGAGGCTTGAGCTCGGCCGGACCCAAGCTCCGCCCGCAGCCGTCGGGCCGCTTCCAGCCGTCGGACCAATTTCAGCGTGTCCAATGCTGCCCGCTTTTAGAGCTTGGTTGCTTTGCCAGAAGTTGCCTGACCCTGTTTGCTTCCCTGCCCTTTTGTGGATGCCCTTTGGATACCCAGCCAGCGTTGACTTACGCTTTGGCTAGGCTCATATGAAATCTGAAGATAGCAAGTCGCAGCGGTCTTGTGGGGGCATAAATGGCCGCGGCCGGGTCATCTGAAGACGGATCAGCGGACGTGGGATAACGTCTGGCGCGCGTCCTCGCGCGGGTTGCGGGGCGTGCCAGAGAGGGAACACAGAA
The DNA here is from genome assembly GCA_035294265.1 of Candidatus Binataceae bacterium. NCBI lineage: Bacteria > Candidatus Binatota > Binatia (SeqCode) > Binatales (SeqCode) > Binataceae (SeqCode) > Binataceae bacterium (SeqCode). The sequence goes on along the minus strand of DATGLK010000026.1, from coordinate 4,209 downwards.
AGGAAATCATATGGTAATCGACGCACACGCTCATTTAGTGGTGACCTTGGGCCTGCAAGCCTACTGGACCGGCTTGGCTTCGGCCGCTGGCGCCCACGGCAAGGGCCGCCCGCGGATCACCGAGGAAGCGCGCAAGGCAGCCGCGGACAACAACGTGGGCCTGATGGACAAGGTTGGCTTCGACATGCAGCTCATCTCGCCGCGCCCCTACGCGATGATGCATTCGCACAAACCTGCGGTCAGCGTGCCCTGGTGGATCGAGGCTTTCAACAACGAGATCGCCGCCACCGTCAAGCTCTATCCCAAGCGCTTTCGCGGCGTAGGTGGCTTGCCTCAGATAAGCGGCGAGCCGGTCACGGTGGCGTTGGAGGAATTCGACCGCTGCATCAAGGACCTGAAATTTGTGGGCGTACTGGTCAACCCCGATCCGGGCGAGGGCGATAACAAGACTCCCAACATGGGTCAGGAGTACTGGTATCCGCTGTACGAAAAGGCCTGCCAGCTCGATGTGCCGATCCATATCCATTCCGCGGGCTGCAACAACGGGCGTGAGTATTACGCCGAACACTTCCTGGCCGAAGAGACGCTGGCCGTCATTTCAATGTGGAAGTTCAAGGTCTTCAATAACTTTCCCAAGCTCAAAGTGCTGGTAAGCCACGCCGGCGGCGCGGTCCCGCTGCAGGTGGGACGCTGGCGCTCCTTCGCCTACGGCGAGGGTGGCGCCTCGCAGGGTCTGGGCGATTTCGACGAAGGGATGCGCAAGTTCTGGTACGACACCGCGGTGTGGTCCAAGGAAGGGATGGAGTGCCTGTTCAAGGTGGTGGGCGCCGACCGCAGCCTGTTCGGGACCGAGAAGCCCGGCAGCGGCAGCGCGGTCAATCCCAAGACCGGCAAAGCCTATGACGAGATGATGAAGCCGTGGATCGAGGAGATGGATTTCCTCAGCGCGGCCGAAAAGAAAATGATTCTGGAGGACAACGCGCGCAAGCTGTTCAAGCTCGACGTGTAAGCCAGCGCTCTCGGGCAGGGTGCCTAGAAATCAAAGCCGGCCAAGTCGATTGTGCTTTGAGAGCGGGCACCCTGCTTGTAAAACTGGCTTGCTTGCTCGGGTGATCTTCCTTGGCGCAGAGGGAGGCGATGAGAGCAAGGAGCAAGGCCGCGGAGACTTTTCCTCGACCGGCGATTATTTGTAAGCATCGCCGATCGGTGACACCAACAGGAACGTAAGCGGCGGAGGGCTGGATCATGGCTGAAATTGTCGCGGGCATCGGCACCTCGCATTCTCCTATTCTGGTGATTAAACCGCCGATTTGGATGGATCGAATTGCCGACGAGATGCGCTCCAAGGATCTCTACGACACCGACGGTACGATGCTCAGCTACGAACAATTGCGCCAGCGCCATGGTGAGCCGTGGGCGGCCAATGTCAATTTGGCCGTGTTCGACGACTACTATCAGCGTGCCCAGCACGCTTTGGATCATCTGGCCGCCGACCTCGCGGAGATCGATCCGGACGTGGTAGTGGTGGTGGGCGACGATCAGGAAGAGTTGTTCGGGTTCGCCAACCTGCCCTCGGTATCGATCTTTTATGGCGACAAGGTGACAGCCGAGCATCGTTTGCCCGATAGCGCGCCGCTGTGGCTGCGCGAGACCGCGGTCGGCTACGGCATGGACGGCCATCGCGAGTATCCGGCCGCGCCGCAGTTGGCGCGGGCCCTGATTGCAAGCATGCTGGAGCAGGGTATCGATTTGGCGATCAGCAACGGTGTGCCGCAGGGGGCCCGGCGCGGCGGTTTCGGCCACGCCTTTACCTTCCCGGCCGCGCGCCTGATGCCTCATCGGCAGATCCCCATCATCCCGGTCCTGCTCAACACCTACTACCCTCCCAACCAGCCCACCCCGTCGCGATGCGTGGATATCGGCAAGGCCCTGCGCCGCGCCATCGAGCAGTGCCCGCTGGAGCTGCGCGTGATGGTGCTGGCCTCGGGCGGACTCAGCCATTTCGTGACCGACGAGCGGCTGGACAACCTCGTCCTGGAGGCCTTGCGCGACGGCGACGAGCAGGCTTTGCGGGCGCTGCCGCCGCGCCTGCTCAATTCGGGCAATTCCGAGATTCGAAATTGGATCGTGATGGGCGGTGCGCTGCAGGGTTCGGGCCTCAAGATGCGGTGGAGCGAATACATCCCGGTCTATCGAACCGCGGCTGGGACCGGGATCGGATTGGCCTTCGGTCGCTGGACCTGACACCCCGGCGGGCGGTCTGCCACGCCCAGGCCATCTGACGCGATGGGGCCGCGCGCCGGCGCGGCCTGGTCGCCTCCCGCCGCTGCGCCAATTAAGCTCTTCCCAAAACTCCATAGAGAAGCCCGCGTCAGCGGGCCGGCAGGTTTAAGCAAATGAGTGATGACAACTTGGTTCGGCGCCTCTCCAGCCTCGATACCTGCGCGGTATCCGACGCCCTGGACCGGCTGCAACTGACCGGGGTAGTGCTGGGACTGCGTCCGCTGACAGTCCTGCGCCGCGTGGCCGGGCGTGTGCTGACCACCGAGCTGGGGCCGGCCGACGGCCGTAAATCACTGCGCCATCTGGGCACCGCCGCGGTTGACGCGGCGCGCCCGGGCGACGTTATCGTGATGGCCCACAAGGGACGGCTGGATGCCGCTGGCTGGGGCGGATTATTGTCCTTGGGGGCCGTCAAGAAGGGGGTGGCCGGGGTGATCGTCGACGGTGCCGCCCGCGATATCGACGAAAGCCGCGAGCTAGACCTGCCGGTCTTTGCTCGCGCCGCCGTGCCGCTGACCGCGCGCGGACGGGTGTTGGAATACGGCTGGAACGAAAAGGTGCAAGTCGGTAACGTCGAGGTTTCGCCCGGCGACCTTGTTCTCGCCGACGGCAGCGGCGTGGTGTTCGTGGCCGCTCAGCAAGCTGAGCGCGTACTGGCCGCCGCCGAAGAGATCGCCGCGCGCGAGCGTGCGATGGCTGAAGGGGTGCGCGCGGGCAAGCCGATGGCGGACGTGATGGGCGCCAATTACGAGAATTTGTTGCAGAGGTGATATCGTGAGCGATTCGGAAATCCTTAAGATTTTGAACCAGTTAGGCACTAGCGAGTTGAGCGATGCGCTGGACCGCTACGGCCTCAACGGCCAGTGCTACCAGATAATGCCCTTGGCCCGTAACTTTCGCCTCTGCGGCCGCGCCTACACCCTGCATTACGCCTCGGTGGGAATCGACCGCGGCAACGTGGGCGACTTTATCGATGATCTGGGGCCGGGCCAGGTGGTGGTCATCGACAATACCGGCCGTCTGGACGCTACTATTTGGGGCGATTTGCTGACCTCCACTGCCCATCGGCGCGGGGTCGCCGGCACCGTGATCGACGGCATCTGTCGCGACGTCGACCGCAGCCTGGAGCTTAACTACCCTATTTATTCGCGGGCCAACTGGATGCGTACCGGTAAGGATCGCGTCCGGCTGGAATCCACCAACGTGCCGGTAACTATCGGCGGCGTGCGGGTCGAACCCGGCGATTACCTGCGCGGCGATGGTGACGGGGTGGTCAACATCCCGGCCTCGCGTATCGATCAGATCCTCGAGGCGGCCCAGGATATCCATCGCGCCGAGGACCAGATTCGCGAGATGGTGCTGGCGGGCATCGATTTGCGCAGCGCGCGCGCCAAGGTCGGCTATCACGACCTGCAGAAGCGACGGAGCTGAAGCCGCGGCCCGCAAACTAATGACTTAGCCTTTGGCTTTGAGCGCTCAGGCGGGGCGCGTCGAATGCTCCCCGCCCTGGGGCGCGGCCTATTGTGTCGCCTAAGCCAAATCCATAATTTATTTGGTTAAATGCGGGTTTAGCATAGGCAGGTGGTAGCTTGTGGCGGACCCTGACCTGACGGCGGTGAGGGCTGGTCGGTGCCTTGCGTTTCCGATTCTGCGCCGGCCCCTTCTTTGCCAACGCAGGTTTCTTCGTAAGCCTGGAGCTTGCCATTAGCCGTACGCTCCTTGCCGGGGACCGGATCGTTTAACGGTCTTCACCAGCCAGTAGAATCCAACGTCAAACGAGAGAAGCATCATGGCACTAGAACGAGAGCGGGTAAGCGAGCGTGCGCTGGCAAAGCTGGGCGAGCACGATTTGCTGGAATTATATCGGCGGATGGCGACGATCCGGCGTTTTGAGGAGAAGACGGCGGAGATGTACACGCGGGGCAA